>JBOFLH010000169.1:0-11822 GCA_051657765.1 Nocardioides sp.
CCCAATGGCAGGAACTCGCCAGCACCGCCGCCGAGGTCGTCTCGATCATCACCGCAGCGGAGCAGGCCACCAAGGCCCTCGCGGGCGAGGTCACCGGCTGACCGCCGCCGTACTCCGTGGCGGCGCGTCAGCCATGCCCGGTAACCGAAGATCGGGTTCAGTCCTCGTCGGCGCCCGCGGCTTCCTTGGACTTGATCAGGTCCATGACGGTGGAGTCGGCGAGTGTGGTGACGTCGCCTACCTCGCGGTGTTCGGCGATGTCTTTGAGGAGGCGTCGCATGATCTTGCCGGAGCGGGTCTTGGGCAGTTCGGGGACCAGTCGAGGACCTGGTCCCACTTCCTGCCCCAGTCCACCCTCTCAGCGGCCGCCGCCCAGAACCCCTCCCGATCCTCCGCCGCGCGCGTAGGCCTCGTCGGTGACGTTGGCGCTCGCCGCCAGATCGGGGGGCGGGGCGAAGGTCCGCTCCTCGTAGGAGAGATCGGACAAAGCGCCTTGTTCAATCGGTTTGGATGAGGCTGCCCCGCAACGTGTACGGGACATCAGAGGCGAGCCCGGCGGCAGCAAGGTACGCGTCAACCGATCCGTAGCGTTCCCGCAAGGTGGACTGGGCTGCACCTAGAATGGATTGCCTCCCGGACGCGGCACCGTCTCGTCATCAAACAACACGCCAGGATCTTTCGCACTGGCCGCGATCAAGAACCACGAGTCGTGGGTCAGGCGCCTCGCCGATCCACATGCTAACCGCGCCTACTGGCTGCGCAACGTCATCGACATCGCCGCCTACCGCGACCGCGTGGGCCGAGCCCAGTGCGCTAGTACTGCTCAACTTGACCTCGGGCGGGGACTTGGCTTGTGGGTTCTCGGTCAAAGCGTCGCCGGTTGTGGCTAGAGTTACCGGTGTCAGCCGCGTCCGGCGCGGGGCAACCGTAGGCCGTGGAGGAGGGGTCGCCAACTGTTTGACCCTGTGCTAGCGCATGTCGGAACAGGAGTTAGCATGGCGTTGCCCAAGATCGTAAGCCTCTTCTCGGGCGCAGGGGGCTTGGACCTCGGCTTCAAGAAGTCCGGCTTCCCGCTGACCTTCGCAGTCGACGCGTCGGCTGCGGCTATTCAGACGCACAAGCGAAACTTCAAGGAAGCGAAGTCGGTCGCGGCGGACTTAGAGGAGCTCGGGCCGGATGGCGTCCTTGCGCACTTGCAGGATCTCCTAAAATCGAGTGAGTCGATCGGGGTGATCGGGGGGCCGCCGTGCCAAGGCTTCTCTCGGGCGAACACGGCCTCGGCTGCAAGCGATCCGCGAAACCGGCTCCCCTTGCTTTACCTCCAAATCGTTGAGGCCCTTCAAAGCAGATACAAGGTCGAGTTCGTTCTATTCGAGAACGTCCTGGGCATCCGCGACTCTAAGCACTCCGTGACATTCTGCGGCATCCTCTCCAAGTTCAGGGAGATCGGCCTTACCCCGGACGTTGGTGAGTACTCGGCGCTCGACTATGGCGTTGCCCAGACCCGGAATCGCGTCATCATCTCCGCTTTCCGGGACGAGATGGTTGCGCGGAACTTCAAGCCAAACAGGATCGCAGCGAGCGACCTCACAGTGAAGTCGGTCATCGGTGACCTCCCTGAGCCGGCGTTCTTCTCGCGTGACCTTGAGAAGTCGGCCATTCCTCACCACGAGAACCACTGGACGATGCGGCCTGTGTCGAAGCGATTCACTCGTCCAGGTGGAGCGGATCGCGCTGGGCGGAGTTTCCGACGCTTGGAGTGGGATAAGCCGAGCCCGACGGTGGCTTACGGTCACCGCGAGATTCATGTTCACCCGGATGGACGGCGACGTCTCAGCATCTTCGAGGCGATGCTTCTGCAGGGATTCCCGGAGGACTTCGTGCTTGAGGGAACGCTCTCGTCCCAAGTCGAGCAGGTCTCGAATGCGGTCCCGCCCCCGCTTGCTCAGTCGCTCGCCGCGGCTATCAAGGTGGCGATGCGCAACGCGATCGACTGTCAGTCGCGGGTGAGGCACTGAGCGCGTGAGCACTGATGAGCAGCCTGCATGCGCGCTTTCTGTCGGAGGCAATCACTAGTCTCCGATCTGCAGACAACGGGCGGGGTCGAGATCAAGAGGAGGTGCCTGCTGTGCCCCCTCCTTCACGTGGTCGGACTCGACTGATGCTCTCCGAGGAGCCCGGTCAAGAAGGTCGTGCTGCGCATTGGATCGGCCCACTAGTGGCTCTAGGATCTCGCGCCGCACGACATCACCGGAAGGACGGTCAGCGCCAACTAGTCATCGCCATATCCGTGCCGAGACGAGACTTCGCGGCGGCCTTGGTTGGTTGCGGCTGGGTGCTCGCCAGCGAGCCGCCGGCGCTTCCGGACCCGCTAGACACTCTGAGGAAGATGGAGCCCGGTCAGCCGCTGCGTGCCGTCAACAGCCGTAACGTGATTACCGGAGCCTTCTCGAATCTGGACGAAACCGTGAGCCCGCCCCGGGCGCAGTTCGCCGGATCGAGGTGGCGCGTCGATGGCATACACGCGCTCGCTGCCCTGACGGAACTGGATAGTGCGGAGCGGGAGCCTCGCCCAGAGCCAGGAAGCATCGAACACATGGCCCGCCTGGATCTCGCTTGGGACGCTCGGCTTGCGCTTCCGGCCGCCGATCTCGCAATCGTTGGCACCTTGAAGTGGTTGGAGCAGGACTTCGACGTCTATCTGGCCAAGGAATCGGACGTCGTGCCACCTAGTTCGATCAGGTCGGTGCTCAAGCCGAAGGCAGCCAAGGCTGCGACGTGGTTCACACGCATGTATTCCTCGGTGCGCCTTGCTGAATGCCTGCCACTCCCGACGGACTTGAACGTCGTCGTTCTGGATGGCAACGGTGCGGTACAGTCCATCGGCGAAATCGAAGCCCCAGTCGTGATCTGCGTGCTTGACCGCTCGGTGGCTGACGAGACGGCTGCCGAAGTAGTGACGCAGTTCAGGAACACGCGGGGAGAGCCGCTCTCGCTATCGGAAGATCTGGGCTGGCAGTCGCCTGCCGGCGTTGAGGCCCTCGCATTCACGGCGGCGCTATGAGCCGTATCGACGAACTGAACGAGCGCTACGCCGACTCCGTCAACCTTGCGCGCAATGGTGTCGAGATCGTCGCCGTCGGCGACCCTGCGGGCGCTCGTTTCAACCTTGCCGTACGTCGCCTGATGGTCTCGATCCGTGAGGACGGACCCGGGCTGTGGGATGCCTTAGCTAGCGTATCCAAGGCGCTGCGCTGGCGGCTCATCACCCAGCCTCAGCCGATGGGTTTCAATCACGGACTCATTGAGCTGGCCGGTGAAGTGACGCGGCAGGCTCGCCGCCTTCGCGGCGCTGTCGCCGACCAGGATCTGCTCGACGAGATTGCAGCCGCGGCCACGGCGCTTGCCCACCCCGACCGGGAATCGGTCGTGGGAACGACGCTCCTGCGCACGTGCCTCGAAGCCGGAGAAAGTGCCTGCGTTGTCGTCGCCGCGAACAAGCCGGCCCAGCTCGGTCTCACGTCGTGGCTAGGGAAGCGCGGCATCACCGTCTTGACCGCTGGGGAGCTGGAGCGGGATCAGCCAGACCGCGAACAGGCGTACGTTGTCGGACCGCCACGGTTCTATAGGTCGTCCCTGACCACCGCGCCGGCTACCGAGGGGGTCAGCTTCCTACTGCCCGCATGGTTTGGTGACCTGAGCGTCCCGCGCTCCGCCATCGCCCCGTACGCCGAGGGCGCGATCCGCATCGAGGCGCGGGTGTTCACCGTGGGTGACACGTCAGAGCCGGAGCAGGGCGCGCCCGTCGAGGTTGAGGATGAGGATGTTTACCTCCCACAGCCGGTCTGGGGTACGCGGAAATCCGAGGATCGCGAGCCGACGAGTGAGGAAGTCGACGCGCGCAAGATCCTGCTCAGCGGGAACCTTGCGATGTGGCTCGACGATGGGGAGCGCATCCGTACCCTCGATCCATGGCAGCCGGCCGGTGAGCGGGTCACCTACACGGAGGTGTCAGCGGTCCGCGAAGGCACCTACTTGCTCCTCCGGCAAGGCGCAACTGAGAGGGTGGCGCTGTACCAGGCTGCGCTCGCCAGACTGGGCCAGCGAGCCGCGGCAATCGACAATGCCCAAGTTGACTGGAAGCAACTCCTGGCTCAGCGTCTTCAGCAGTATGGGTCGCGGCAGGTCGCTATGGACTTGCGTGCGGCGGGCGTCAAGACTGCCGACCGAGCACGAGCGTGGACCGACCCGAGCCTCATCCGCCCGAACAGTGACCAGGACTTCGAGTCGCTCCTGAGTTGGCTCGGCATGCCGAGCCAACCGACCTTCGGCTACGCGTCGCTGCTCCGCAAGATGCTCTACCAGGCGAGCGCGGAGATCGGGAGGCAGCTCGAAGCGGCGGTCTCTGCTGCCGACCTCACAGAACTGGAGAGAACCGGGCACCTCAGCTTGGACGTCCGCACCGAGGGATTCCGGGGAATTCTGGCAACCCGTGTCGTTGCGATTTCGCCCCACTCCGAGATCGTGTCACGGCACGATGCAAGGGTGCCGTACGAAGATCGGAGTGCGCAGTGGCTCGAATGATGCCTGCCTTCTGCCCAGACGACGCCCCACCGGGAGAGAAGGCCGTCTACGCGGCGCTGCGAGACAGCGAGGACACCGAGGACTGGCTGGTGCTCCACTCACTGGGCATCGCTGACCACTTTTGTCAGGTGGAGGGCGAAGCCGACTTCGTGGTCATCGTCCCGGACACAGGCGTCCTGGTCATCGAGGTCAAGTCCCACCAGTCCATCGACCGGCGCTCCGACGGCACCTGGAAGCTCGGCAACGACGCCCCCGCGGCGCGCGGGCCGTTCCAGCAGGCCAGCGAAGCCATGCACAGCCTGCGCTCCTACCTGGAGAAGAAGCACGTCGACCTGCGCTCCGTCCCGATTCTCTCGGCGGTGTGGTTCACCGGTGTCCGCGCCCGCACCATGCTGCCCGCGAGTCCCGAGTGGCACGATTGGCAGGTCATGGACTCCGAGGACGTGAAGTCCGCACCAACCGCAGTTCTGCGCACGCTCGCGGCTGGCACCACACACCTCGACGACAAGATCAAGCATTTCTCCTACGGCGGTGTCGGACCGGACGGCGAGACTGCTGAGCGGGTCGTCAGCCTGCTCCGTCCCAAGTTCGAACTGGTCACCGTAGCAGGTGATCGTCGGCGTGCTCGGGAGTCCGAGCTGGTCAACTTCATCGAAGAGCAGTTCCTGGCACTCGACGCCGCTTCGGACAACCACAGTGTCCTGTTCACCGGACCAGCTGGTTCGGGCAAGACCTTCCTGGCGATGGAATCTGCCCGTCGTGAGATCGCCACCGGCAAGCAGGGCCGGTTGCTGTGCTTCAACCGCTACCTCGGAAGACGACTCGCCAGCGACCTGACGGATCTTGAGGGGCTCAGCGTGGGCACGTTCCACCAAGAGATGTTGCGACTTGGCGGTGTCGGCCGGGTTCCGGCGGGTGCGGGGCCCGAATTCTGGAATGAGGAATTGCCTGAGCGGGCGATGGAAGCCCTCATCGACGGCGCTGTGACGGTCTCTGACTTCTTGATCATCGACGAGATCCAGGACATCGCCACTGACTCCTACCTCGATGTCCTCGATCTCATGGTTGCTGGTGGTTTGAAGGAAGGACGACTGCTCCTCTTCGGTGACTTCGTGCGCCAGGCGATCTTTGAGAACGAGACAGGGCGCAACCGGTTGCGGTCACGCGTACCTTTCCTCTCGACCCACAAGTTGATGCAGAACTGCCGCAATCTGCCGCGCATCGGCTACCAGGTGAACTTGCTCAGCCACCTGCAGCCCGGGTATAAGCAGTTCCGCCGCCAGGACGACGGTATTGATCCTGTCTTTCGCCAGTACCAGGCCGGGCTGGACCAGTCGACGCTGCTCGCCACGGCGATCCGCGGGCTCAAGGACGACGGCTACGCGCTCAATGAGATCGTTGTCCTGAGCCCAGTGAAGGCCGCGTCCACAGCGGCCACGACTAGCGACCCGTGGCTCCGGCACATCTTGAAGCCTGCCGATGGTCACGCCGCGCGCCCAGGCCAGGTGCTCTATTCGACCGTCCATGCCTTCAAGGGGCTCGAAGCCCCAGCGGTGGTGGTGACCGATCTCGACGAAACCACGACCACCGGCAACTTCGACTCGCTGCTCTACGTTGGGCTCACCCGTGCCACCGACCGTCTCATCGCGTTCATTGAGGCCAGCACACTCCGTCACGCCGTAGGAGGCGCCGCATGAGCGGACTCGAAGCCCGCACCATTGTCGAAGGCGAACTGAGGCGCGAACTGTTCGGCCCACTCGGGTCGGAGGAACCCGCAGGGAAGCCAGTCGACTGTTCAAGCGGAACGCTCACCTTCGCCGCGGCTGAGGAGAGCCGGGGACAGTTCCACGACCGCGCCAGTCTGCAGGAAGTCTTGACGATCGGGACGCCGCTGACCCGGTACGGGATCGGAGTGCTCCACAGCGGCGCGGCCACCGGCGGCACCGTCATCGGAGACTCGGGCGAGGAGGACGTCGACCTCACCGGCATTCCTGGGGTCGCTCGCAACGAAGAAGATCCCGAAGGCCCGCCGGTCGAGATCCAAGGATCGCTGCGACACGACGAGGCTGACTCCGACGACTTCGACCTGACCGACGCCAACAGCTTCAAGCCCTCGGCGATGGCGATCTCCTTCCAGTGCCGCGTTCCGGCCGACGGGTCACTTGACGTCACCATGACCGGCGCCCACTACGAGAAGATCAGCGCTCACATCCCCGGGGTCTCCAAGCCGGTCGACTGGTGGCGTCGCCGTCCCTTCACGCTCATCGGCTCGATGCCGGGCAACGTCCTTCTCACGGAGACCAACAGCCTCAAGATCGTCGACACCACACCGGAAGGCGATCCGCCAGGCATCGCACCGACAACTCGCGTGTTCAGCCGTCCGGTGCCAGGCGTCGACGACCCTGATCTCCGCCTGGTTACGGTCGCAGTGGTCAACCAGGTGATGGGAACCGGACCGAGTAGCGCCCTATTTCAGATGGGCTTCACCGTCGCTGCGGCTGGCGGACTCGTCATCGAGCCTTACCCCGAAGTCGAGCTGCCCGACCGTGACGATGAAGAGCAGTCGATCGACCTGCTCTACCGCAACAAGCGCACCTACGCCATCGGGCACGGTTGCGCTGCAGAGTGGGAAGGCGGTGTCGACTCACCTGTTCCTCTGGTACGCGCCGTGGCCTTGCCGGCCTTCGAGGTTGTCAGCCTGACTCCGAATATCTACCTCACCGATGAAGGCGGGAACTACCGCCTCGACTCGGAGGGGAAGCGCCAAGGTGTCACGGTCAGCATGAAGGAACTGGCCGTCGGCACCAGCGAGGGCAAAGCGCAGGTTGAGACCGTGCTGCGCCTCTACGGCGAGTGGATCGAGGCCCGCAGGGCCGAGATCGACGACCTGCCCACGCGTTTCCGCGAAGCTGCCCGTCGGCACATGGCGCTGGCAGAGACGGCCCTCGACCGCATGAAGACCGGCTGGCAGCTGGTCGACGCCGATCAGACAGCTCAGCAGGCGTTCCGCTGGGCCAACGAAGCCATGCTCTACCAGCAAGTGCGCTCCAACTTCCCGCTGCGTGAAGTCGAACGCGGCAAGGACGACGTGCTGCGCGTCAAAGGCACCCATCCCGTACCAGTAGTCCCACAGGGCAGAGGCACCTGGCGACCCTTCCAGATCGCCTTCATCCTCGCCAGCCTGCCCGAACTGGTCGACCCGTCTCGGAAGACCCGCTCGCTGGTCGACCTGATCTTCTTCCCGACCGGTGGCGGTAAAACCGAGGCGTACCTCGGTGCCTGTGCGATCAGCCTGCTTGCTCGCCGCTTGCGCAACCCCGACGACGCGGGCACCGACACCCTGATGCGCTATACGCTACGGCTCCTGACCGCCCAGCAGTTCCTGCGCGCCGCCTCACTCGTCTGCGTCCTGGAAGCCATCCGCGACGACCACTCAGATGTGCTCGGAACCTCGCCATTCGGTATCGGGATCTGGCTCGGTGGATCCTCGACCCCCAACAGCTGGAAGAAGGCCGTCAAGGTTCTGGCACGGCTCCGCCGCAACCCCCACGAGCAGAACCTCCTCCTGCTGCTGCGCTGTCCCTGGTGCGGTGCGCAGATGGGCACCAAACCGAAGGGCAGGGGCGGGCAGGATGTCATCGGCTACGAGCAGGTCGGGTGCGACCGCGTTGTGCTGCGATGCGTCGACTCACAGTGTCGCTACTCGCGCCGCTCGGGCCTCCCGGTGCATGTGGTCGATGAGGATATCTACAATATCCGCCCGTCGATCGTGATCGGCACCGTCGACAAGTTCGCCATGATGGCCTGGCGTCCCCAAGCCCGGAACCTCTTCGGTTTCGACGAACAAGGCGAGCGCGTCGTCTCTCCACCCGGCCTGATCATCCAAGACGAGCTGCACCTCATCTCCGGCCCTCTTGGTTCGATGGTCGGCCTGTATGAACCCGTCATCGACGAACTCTGCACCGACCGACGAGGCGAGGCGCCGATCCCGCCAAAGATCATCGCGTCAACGGCGACCATCCGCCGCTACGAAGACCAGATCAAGGGACTCTTCGGCCGCGAGGACGTGGCGTTGTTCCCGCCGCACGGCTTGGAAGAAGGCCGGTCCTTCTTCGCCGAGCCTGCCCGACTGGTGGATGGCTCACTCGAGCCAGGCCGTCGCTACGTCGGCGTCATGAGCGCCTCGCTAGGCTCAATGCAGACCGTCCAGACTCGAGTGGCTGCGGCGACCCTGCAGGCGGCGACCAAGGTGCCCGAGGCCGATCGCGACGGCTACTGGACGAACCTAAACTTCCTCAACTCACTTCGCGAGCTTGGCAACACCGTCTCGTTGCTGGAATCTGACGTACCCGACTACCTGACCGGCTTGGTGCGCCGAGACGGCATCGATCCCCGATGGCCCAACCGCACGATGGAACTCACCTCGCGGCGGCGGTCTGACGAGATCCCCAAGGCCATCGAACAGCTTCAAGCCCGCTACATCCCAGGGCAGGAGCGCCAAGACGCCATCGACATCTGCCTGGCCTCGAACATCATCGAGGTGGGCGTCGACATCGACCGCCTGGGCCTCATGACGATCGTCGGCCAGCCCAAGACCACCGCGCAGTACATCCAGGTGTCGGGTCGCGTCGGTCGGCGCGCCGACGTCGGTCCCGGACTGGTGATCACCATCTACGGGGCTGCCAAGCCCCGCGACCGCAGCCACTACGAGCGGTTCCTGACCTACCATCAGCAGCTCTACGCCCAGGTCGAGCCCACCTCGGTGACGCCATTTGCCACGCCAGTGCTCCGACGAGCACTACATGCTGCCGCTGTGGCCTACGTCCGACAGACCGCACCGGAAGACCTCCCGCCATACCCGTTCCCGTCGACCGAATACGACGAAGCCATCGAGCTGCTCCGCGAGCGTGCCCAGATCGCCGACGCCGGCGAAGTTCCCATCCTGGAACGGATGGCCGACAAGCGCGCCCGGCAGTGGGATGGCTGGGAACGCACCATCTGGGAAGCCAACCCCGCGCCGTGGGGCGACCCCAAGCAGGGCCTGATGCGCTTCGCCGGCACGCTCCCTGATCTCGACAGCAAAGCCACCATCTGGGACGTACCCACCAGCATGCGCAACGTCGATGCCGAATGTCGGCTGACGATCTCGTTGGCCTACGCCCACGCCGATGCCGAAGTGGAGGACGGACCATGAGCACCGGAGCAATGAGGCGAGCCCAACTCGTCGCCCCCTTCGGCGTCGGCGCGATGAGCGTCCTCGTCAACGGCACCTCGGTCATCACGGCGGGGTTGGATCACTGGTACGAGCCGGACGACGCCAGCAGCCTCGCGTTGGAGGAGTACCAGGAGCACGACTGGCGGCTGGAAGCCCGCCTGCGCGTCTCGGAGTTCCGGCTGCCCCCGGACTACCGCTACCAAGGGCAGGGCAACGACAACCGCAACGTCAAGCTGACCGTCCCCGTTCTGCGTTTCCCGCGCTGGTGCTTCTGCATGTTCTGTAAGCGCCTCGAACTCTCCACACTCACCATGCAGCAGGCCGTGGTCTGCAAGGACAAGAAGCACGCTGACCGGAATTACAAGCCGCGCATGTCACAGGTGCCCTTCGTAGCCGTCTGCGCGGCCGGTCACCTCGACGACTTTCCCTTCGACAAGTGGGTCCACCGTGCCCACCGGCCGTCCTGCAACGGAACGCTGCGCCTCAAGTCCCTCGGTGGCGGCGGCCTTGAAGGCCAGCGCGTCGTCTGCGACGGCTGTCAGAAAGAACGAACACTGCGGGGCATCACCGAGGCCCGCTTCTTCATCAACGGCGAAGAGCACACCAATCTCAGCGATCAGCTCTCCTCATCCGATGACCCCTACCTCTGTATTGGTGCACGCCCGTGGCTCGCCAAACTCGACGGAGCCTGCGGACAGCCCATCCGCGGAGCCCTGCGCGCCGCAGGCAACGTCTACTTCCCAAAGGTCGAATCCTCGATCTACCTGCCACGCAAAGAGGGTGCGGTCAGTGCCGAGATGCACGACCTCATGCGCCACCCAGCAGTCAGCACCACCATGCGGACCTTGCACAGCATCTTCGGCGCAGGACTGGAGGTCGAGATGCTTCGCGCCCAACTCCTCAAGAACGTGCCACCCGAGCTGTTCGGTCCCATCTCTGATGACGAACTCATCGCGGGCTACCGCGACCTCCTGGGTGTCGGGGAAGAGGAGCCTGAGGCAGGGGAGGAATCCGATGCTGAGCTGCTCACCGGCGATGATGAATGGCGCTACCCAGAGTTCCAGCACATTCGCGAAACGCCGAAGGACGACTACCTGACCGCCACCAACCCCGGTATCCACCCCGACCTCGATCCCCACCTGGAGCGAGTGCGTTCGGTCGATGTTCTGCGCGAGACCAGAGCGCTGCGCGGCTTCACTCGTGTCCGGGACGATGTGCTCGAGCTCAGCGCCGGCAAGGCGCTGCTGCGCCGTGAGGCCCTCCCGCCGGTCCAGGACTGGCTGCCCGCATACGTTGTGAAGGGCGAAGGCATCTACTTCGAACTCCATCCCGCTCAGCTGGCAGCCTGGGAAGCCCGCGCCGAAGTGCAGGCTCGTGCTCAGAAGATCACCGACCACTACGGGCAGGTTGCCTCCCAGCGTCGCATCCAGAACCGCACCCTCACTCCACGCTTTGTGTTGCTGCACACGCTGGGGCACTTGCTTGTCAACGAGTTGGTGTTCGCCTGCGGGTACAGCTCCGCCTCACTCCGGGAGCGGCTCTACGTCTCGACCACGGCCGGTCGCGAGATGGCGGGCATCCTCATCTACACCGCCGCCGGTGACTCGGAAGGCACGATGGGTGGACTGGTGCGGATGGCGCGCCCTGACAACCTGCGGTCAGTGGTCGCGTCAGCCGTCTCCGATGCTCGGTGGTGCTCCACCGACCCCGTCTGCATGGACGCCGGTGAGAAGGGACAAGGACCGGATTCCTGCAACCTAGCCGCCTGCCACGGTTGCGCGCTGCTGCCCGAGACCAGCTGTGAGGAGTTCAACCGCTTCCTCGACCGAGGACTGGTCGTGGGCACCATCGCAGATCCCACGCTGGGGTACTTCTCGACGTTTGCTTAGGGCTTGACCGTTAATTAGTTGGTGTGTTGAGGCGGTCGAGTTCGGCGGCGCCTGCGGTGACGATGTCGGGGTGGACTCCGGCGGTGCGGGCGACGAGGTTGATGCCGTCTTCGCCTGCGGCGGTGAAGGCGTTG
>JBOFLH010000170.1:0-3619 GCA_051657765.1 Nocardioides sp.
TGCCGCACCACGTCGGTGGGCGGCACGACGCGGCCGTCAACCAGGTTGTCGGTGATGTCCAGCAACGCCGAAACGAACTGGGTGTAACAGGCGATGCCCTCGGCCAGATAACCTTCCCGATCACCCGGGTCCGGCAGCAACTTGCAGAAGAACCCGCCCTTGGCGCCGACCGGCACGATCACCGTGTTCTTGACCATTTGCGCCTTCACCAACCCCAGCACCTCGGTGCGGAAGTCATCGCGACGATCCGACCAACGCAACCCGCCGCGAGCCACCGGTCCGAAGCGCAGGTGCACGCCCTCGACTCGTGGTGAGTAGACGAACACTTCGTATGCCGGCCGCGGCTGAGGCAGATCCGGCAGGCTCGCCGGCCGCAACTTCAGCGCCAGCGTAGAGCGATCGGTGTTACCTGCCGGTCGGGAAGCTGGCGGCCCGGAAGTTGGTTGGCCGGATTGGGCGAGCGCCGCCGGTCGCTGGAAGTAGTTGGTCCGCAAAGTGGCTTGGATGTGCGCCAGGTAGGACCGCACGATGCGGTCGTGGTCCAGACTGGCCACATCGTCGAGCGCCCGGAGGATCCGGCTCTCCAGGCGCTCGACTCGGGTGGCGCGCTCCGTGCCCGTGATTCCCGGGTCGAATCGGCACTCGAAGAGGGCTACCAGCAGCGCGGTAATGTCGACGTTGGCGAGCAGCGCTTCGTGCAGATAGTCGACCGCAAACGGCATACTGCCCTGCTTCATGTACTTCGCGTAGGCGCGCAGCACCGTCACCTGACGCCAGCTCAGCTCCGCACCGAGCACCAAGGCGTTGAAGCCGTCGGTCTCGTTGCGACCATCCCACACGGCCAGCAGCGCGTCTTGAAAGAGCTCCCGGGCTCGATCTGGGTACGACGACTGATAGCGCAGGCCGAAGTCGTAGATGTAGGAAGGGCGCGGTAGATTCTCCAACTCGTACGGCCGCTCGTCGACTACCTCTACACCCAGCGACGCCAGCATTGGCAATACCCTGGACAACGAGATCGGTTCTCCGATCCGGAAGATCTTCAACCGGGATTCACCTCGAGCGCTATCGATCTCCTCATACATCGACAGTGCCAACTCGGCTGGGTCGTCAATCGATTCCAGGTAGGTCAGATCGGTAGCGGCCGTGGCTGCGTTGAAGTCCTCTTTGTATGCCTCGGGGAACGAATTGAGGTAACGCCGGGCCAAGCGCGCACCAGCCTCTTCGCCGAGTTCGCCGGACACCGCCAGCGCGAAGTCGTCTTTCCAGGACCGGGCAGCCTCTGCCAGTTTTCGTTCGAGGTCGACCAGGTCGAAGTCGGGAATCAGTCGGCGTCGCGGGGGGCGAGCGACAAAATGCACCTGGGCCATCAGGGACTCGTTCATGCGCACCGAGAACTCCACCGACGCAGCGCCTAGCGACTCCTGCAAGATCGTGGCGAGCTTCTCGCGCACGCTCGTGTTGTAGCGATCCTGCGGCAGATAAATCAGGCAGGACACGTAGCGGCCATAGGTATCCCGGCGAGTGAACAGGCGCAACTGACGACGTTCACGGGTCATCATGACCGCTTCGGCGATAGGCACCAGGTCAGTCGCGGAGGTGTAGAACAGTTCGTCGCGCGGGTAGTTCTCCAGCACGTTGAGCAGGGACTTGCCGGCATGACTGGACTGGTCGAAGCCGACGCTGGCCAGCACCTCGGCTACCTTCTCGCGGACCAGCGGAATCCGGGTCACCGACTCGGTGTAGGTCGCCGAGCTGAACAAGCCCAAGAAGCGCCGCTCACCGATGACCTCGCCGTTCGCGTTGAACTTCTTGATGCCGACGTAGTCCAGGTAAGACGGTCGATGGACGGTCGATTTGGAGTTCGCCTTGGTCAGCACGAGGACAGACTTCTCCTTGGCCCGGGCGCGCACCATAGCCGGGAGTTTCGCGAAGGTCGAGGACCGATACTGATCGTTGCGCAAGATGCCGAGTCCGCTGCCGGGCACGGCCTGCAGTGACAGCGCGGCCCGCTGCCCCGCCAACAGGTATTCGCGATAACCGAGAAACACGAAGTGATCGTCAGCCAGCCAGTCAAGGAAGTCGGTGGCGCGCTCGATCTCGCCGTCCGGCATGCCGGACGGTGGGCTGCTCCGCAGGTCGGTCACAATGTCGAGGAGTCGAGTTCGTAGGCGCGGCCAGTCCTGGACCGCGTCTCGTACGTCGCGCAACGCTCGGTGTAGCGCGGCCTCGAGGTCCGCGATGTCCTCCGTGCCACTGACGCGGTCGATCTCCACGTGCATCCACGACTCCCGAGCCCAGCTCGTGCCACCATCGCTCACCGCCGGTGCGGACGAGGCTTCGGGCGCGCGCACACATCGAAGGTCACCCGCGACATCGCGTTCCACGTCGAATTGTGGGTGGATCACCAGATGCACGGTGTGCTCGCGCTGGGCGAGTGCCATGGTCACTGAATCAACCAGGAACGGCATGTCGTCGGTCACGATCTCGATCACCGAATGGCCGCTCGCGGCCCATCCGTGTTGCGCGGCGTTCGGTGTCATGATCCGGATCTGAGCGGTGCCTTGCGGCCGGTCGCCGGCGGCCTTGTAGTGTGAAGCAAAGGCGCCGTAGAGATCCACCTCCGCACGATCGACGACATCCTCAGGCGCCACATGACGGTAATAGCAGCTCAACAGGTCCCGCACCTGCGCCGTCGGTGGCCCGCCGGCCGCCCTTCGATGCCGCGCCCCGTCAGCAGCTCGATCTATTACTTGTGACTTGGCTACGTCCATCGTCGAGGGCACGGTCCGACAGTAAGACTCCGCCGAGACCCAGACAACTCACCCACCCATCAGGTACGAACCGGCCCATCAGGTAGGCACGCCCAGTCCGTCGGGTCTGGCCGACTATCAGCTCGAGCCGGCTCAGTAGCTCCGAACCGGGTGGGCGATGATGGAGACATGAGATTTCAGCATCGCGCCACGTACCGCAGCCCGGCCACCGAGGTGTATGCCATGGTGATCGATCCCGAGTTCCGGGAAGCGGTAGGCCGTCGGCAAGGCTCACTCAGTCATGAGGTGCGGGTCTCCGCGGCAGCCGAGGGCGTCGAGGTGGCCATCGACCAAGTCTTGCCAGCACGCGGAATCCCACCCTTGGCGGCGAAGTTCGTCGGCAGCGAGATCCAGGTTCGGCGCACCGAACACTGGACTTCTCCGACCCAGGCGACCGTCGACATCAGCATTCCCGGGAAGCCCGGGCAACTGGTCGGCACGCTGGTCTTGACCGAGTCCGGCGAGCACACGACCGGGGTGCTGGACAGTGAACTGACGGTCTCGATTCCCCTTCTCGGCGGCAAGCTGGAGGCGTTGATCGCCGACCTCTTCACCACCGCACTGGATACCGAGGCGGAGGTAGCCACCTCGTTCCTAGGACCAGCCGCCAACCCGTCGTGAGTAGCCGCGGTTGCGGTGTCAGACACCGCCGAAGCCCACGACGATGACCGACGGACTCGCGCTGGCACACGGCGTCGGAGGCGTCCAGGATCTACCACTCCCGCGGTCCTTGGCCATCTCCGGAGCTGTCGTCGCGCTGCTGCTCTCCTTTGTGATTCTCGCCTATGCCTGGCGCACGCCGCGGTTCC
>JBOFLH010000171.1:0-18708 GCA_051657765.1 Nocardioides sp.
CGGCGATGAAAGTCAACGGGAAGATCACGATGAACGAGGCCTGCTGCAACACCTCGGGGCTACGCACCACCAACCCAACCCAGGCCATCACCCAACTCACCGCGTAGGCGAACAACAACAACACGAAGAACGCCACCAGCGCGTCAACGAATCCGTTCCGAATCCGCCAACCCACCAAAAGCCCGGTCACGCTCATCACCACCAGCACGATGACGTTGTTCACCACATCGGACAACGTTCGGCCGGCCAGCACCGCCGACGGCGCCATCGGCAGCGTGCGGAAGCGGTCGATGATGCCGGTCTTGACATCTTCGGCCAATCCGGCGCCGGTCACCGTGGCCCCGAACACCACGGTCTGGGTGAAGATGCCCGCCATCAGGAACTCCCGATAGGCTTGGCCACCGCCGGTCTGATCGATAGCCCCGCCGAACACATAGGCGAACAGCAAGATGAACATGATCGGGGAGGCCGTGGTGAACACCAAGAGATCGGGCACTCGCTTGATCTTGATCAGGTTGCGCTTGGCAATGGTGAGGCTGTCACCGAGCACTGTGATGACTGAGGCGGACATGCTCACGAGGCGGCTCCTGAGGCTGCGGGGGTGTGCGTGGACACGCCGGTAAGGGTCAAGAACACATCGTCCAAGGTGGGTCGGTGGAGGCCGACATCTTCGACTTCGATGCCGGCCGAGTCGAGCGCCCGGAGCGCCTCGCCGAGAACCCTGGATCCTCCGGACACCGGGATCCGCGCACTTCGGGTGTCGTGATCCGTGACCGGTTCGCCCACGCCATAGCTGGCCAACAACCGGGCGGCCTCGTCGAGGCGACCCGGATCGGCAACCGTGACTTCGATCCGCTCCCCACCGATCTGCGCCTTGAGTTCAGCAGACGTGCCTTCGGCAATCTTGCGCCCTTTGTCGATCACCACGATGTTGTCGGCCAGGAGGTCCGCCTCATCCAGGTATTGGGTGGTCAGCAGCAACGACGTGCCGCCCGCGACCAACTCCTTGAGGAGGTCCCACATCTCGGTGCGACTGCGCGGGTCGAGACCGGTCGTCGGTTCGTCAAGGAACAACACCGGCGGGGTGGCGACCAGCGCGCCAGCCAGGTCCAGCCGGCGCCGCATGCCACCGGAATAGGTCTTCGCCGGACGATCCGCGGCCTCGCTCAACCGGAACTGCTCCAGCAGCGCGCGCGCCCGCGTGGCACTGGCTTGTCTGCCGAGGTGATAGAGCCGGCCGACCATCTCCAGGTTCTCGAACCCGGTGAGATATTCATCGACTGCCGCGTATTGCCCGGACACCCCGATCTGCCGGCGAACGCCACGCGGATCGGCCATCACGTCAAGGCCGGCGACTCGGGCACGGCCGGCGTCCGGCTTCACCAGCGTGGTCAGGATCTTCACCGCGGTGGTCTTGCCGGCCCCGTTGGGTCCGAGCAGACCTAGCACGGATCCGCGCGGCACTCGAAGGTCGAGACCATCGAGTGCCGTCACGGACTTGTAGCGCTTCACCAAGCCTTCGGCCCACACCGCATCAGTCGTGTCATCGCTCACGAGTTAGAGACTGGCACGCACCACCGACAAACCGAAAACCGGGTCCGATTAGCCGCGCTTGAACCGCACCAGCTCGACCCCGGCACGATCCGGGCTGGTGCCGATCTCGAGCACCATACCGACGCCAGGAGCATAGAACTTGAGTTCCAGAATCTTCGGCTCCAGCGGGGTGGTGTCCTTGGTGATCCACACGTGCCGATAACTGCCGGCCGGCCCGTTGACCCGCCCGGAGCGCGACAGGATCTCACCTTGGTCCTCGGCCTCGCCGACCAAGAACTCCTGGAAATAGCGCTTGTTGAGCGGAAACTTCTCGAACATGGCAACCCCCGGCTTGGCACCGTTGACCCCGGTCTCCCAGGACCCGGCGGTGCTGGTGGTGCCGTCCTCATACTTCGTGGTGGCTTCACCCAAATACCACACCCGCCCCAACTTGTCCTGGGCATACCAGTCTCGAGTCTTCTCGATGAGTTTGCCGTCGAGAGTGGCGATATCGCTGACCACGGTCGCCCTAATGCCGGCGATCATCCGTGTTCGCTTCAGCACCCGGACGACGACCTTCTCGCCGCGGTCGGCGGCGTACCCCCGGTAGACCCACTTCGAACCCGGCTTGAGCGGAAGATACGGGTTGGTGATATGCCGAACAAACTGACTCGGTGGCGGCAGCGGGATGATCCGGACTCCTCTTGGTGACGCCTGCGTCACGTCCGCGCGGTGCAGCGACGCGGCGGCCTCCGGCGCCGATTGGGCACTCGGTCCGCTCGCCAACGCAGCCACGACCGCCGTGGCGATCGCCGGCACCAGCCAGGTGCAGCGGGTTGGTGATCTCATGATTCCTCCTTTGGTCGACTGTCTGATTCCCAGACCGGGGCTACAGCGTGCTGGCTCACCGCTGAAGCCAGCCTGAAGCCGCCGGGCGGCGGAGATTCAGCGCACATTCAGCGATCCAGTGGCACAGTGATCTCGTGCGGATCCTGGTGGTTGACGACGACGTGCGTCTGGCCCGCTCGCTCAAGCGCGGCTTCGAGGCGGACGGCTTCGCCGCAGACATTGCCCTCGATGGGGGCACCGCCGAATGGCTGGCCGGCGAGAACGTCTATGACGCCATCGTGCTCGACGTGATGCTGCCCGGGCTGAGCGGGCACGACGTGTGCCGAAGACTCCGGGCAGCCGGCAACTGGAGCCCGATTCTGATGCTCACCGCCCGCTCCGGCGCCGACGAGGAAGTGCACGCGCTGGACACCGGCGCCGACGACTTCTTGGCCAAACCGTTCTCCTACATCGTCCTGGTCGCTCGGCTACGGGCACTGATGCGGCGGGGACGGGCCGAGCGACCCACCGTATTGACCGTCGGCGATCTGTCGCTGGATCCCGCGGCGCACGTCGTTCGTCGGGCGGGCGTGGCGATTACCCTCACTCCACGACAGTTCTCGCTGTTGGAGTTCATGATGCGTCGGTGTGGAGAGGTCGTGTCCAAGGCCGAGATCCTGGCACACGTCTGGGACTTCGCCTACGAAGGGGCGCCCAACATCGTCGAGGTCTACATCCACCAACTCCGCCACCGCATCGACGTTCCGTTCGGCCGCAGCACCTTGCAGACCGTTCGGTTGGTCGGCTATCGCCTGAACGAGGACGGCTGATGGCGCGCCTAGAGTCTCCCAATTCGGCGCCGTCGCGAGCGGGGTTTCGCGCCGCATCTGGCAAGGCGGAAGCGTGAAGGCGGGCCGGCGGGCCGTCGAGTCGCCGACAACGCCGCCAGATCGGATGCGAGAGCACGCGGAGCAGGCGATCCGAAATGGGAGACACACGCTAGGACACATTCTGCTGCCCCGATGGCGCTCGGTGCGGGTGCAAACCACCGTGATCGCAGCCGGGGTCGTCGCCATCACGCTGATCCTCGCGGCCTATCTCCTGATCGCGACGCTGCGCAGCCAACTCCGCTCCACCAGCGACGCGGCGTCGCGAAGCTTGGTCAGCACCCTCGCCGAGCGCGCTGCTGATGGAGCGTTGCCGCCGGTGATCGGCGTCGGCGACGGGTCGATGGCGCAAGTTGTCAATAGCGACGGCCGCGTGCTGGCTGCCTCGCCGAATCTCGGCGACGCCGGCCCGGTGTCAACGGCCGAGTTGCGGTCACGTTGTCGGCTGCTGGTGCTCACCGGGGTTCCCGATGATGCCGATGTGGAGACCTATCGAGTGTGGGCTCGCACCGCGCGCACCGGGTCGGGCGAGGTCCGCATCTTCGCGGGCAGCAGCCCAGAGCAGTCAAGCGAGGCCGTCCGCGCGCTGGTCTCCGGGCTGCTGGTCGGCGTGCCCGCCGTACTCGCCGTGCTGGCGGCGTCGGTGTGGTCGCTGACCGCCCGGGCCATGCGCCCGGTGGAACAAATCCGAACTCAGGTCGCCGAGATCTCCGGTTCCGCGCTGGATCGTCGCGTGCCGGTGCCGGCGAGCGACGACGAGATCGAGCGACTGGCCCGCACCATGACCGACATGCTCGAACGACTCGACCACAGCGCACAGCGCCAGCGGGAGTTCGTGGCCGACGCGTCCCACGAACTGCAGAGCCCGCTAGCCGCTTTCCGCGCTCAGCTCGAGGTCGCCGCCACGCACGTCGATGACACCGACTGGCCTGCCTTAGTTGGCGACCTGCTCGCCGATAGCGATCGGATGGAGCGCTTGGTTCGCGATCTACTGTTCTTGGCCCGGGAGGATTCCGGGGCGGTATCGGGAGCGGGGACACCCGTCGATCTCGATATCGTGATGCTCGAGGAGATCTCACGATTGCGGCCACGCACCGGAGTCGTCGTCGACCCGAGCGGGGTCTGCCCCGCGCCCGTATGGGGGCATCCAGAAGACTTGAGCAGAATGGTGCGCAACGTCCTGGAGAACGCCGCCGACCACGCCACCGAGAGGGTATTCGTTGCCCTCACGGTAGTGCGGTCGTCATCGGAGTCACCATTGGCCCACTCGGCGCGCCTGACGATCACCGATGACGGCCCGGGAGTCCCGGCCGACATGCGCGGCCGGGTCTTCGAGCGGTTCGTGCGCGCGGAGCCGGACCGGCGCAGACGAGCGTTCGGCGGGACCGGGCTGGGCCTGCCCATCGCCCGGGCGATCGCCCGGCGGCACGGCGGGGAGGCGTCGCTGACGTCCGACGACCGTGGCACCACGGTGAGCATCACCTTGCCCAGCGCCTGACCACGAGCCCCACTCCGTCGAGTCCCAACCCGACCGGTCCACTCATCGCCTGACTTTCGGGCGACACGCGGCACAAATCCCACGTCCGCGACGCTCGGTCCGCTTCACTGGAGCAGCCCCGCAAAGTATGAGTTTGCGGGGCCCTGATCATCTAGGCGGCTCATTTGGCTGCCAAGGTGGTTCGTGTCAGGCGGACCTCAGCCGGCCAGGTCTTCTTGACCCTGACATGGAGTGATCATCGGCTCAGCCTCATCGGCCAGGTCGCCGGACAGTGATTGCGGGCCGGGCGCTTGACGGCGACCCGCACCAATCCGATCCACCAGCATCCGGTAGGCGACCCAGAGTGCGCCAAGGACAACGGCAGTCACCAGCCACCAGCCGATGATCTGCGCCACGACAGTCATGCTCGCGCCCCTCAATGAACGTTGGCTTCCATAGAAGTAGACGCCAGAAGTCGACTTGAGGTTGCGTCGCGCTGGTCATTGATTCCGATTCGACCCAGATTCGGCGTAGAAGTGTCCACCTACCGGGCGTGGATCGCGAACTGATCGGTGTAGCCGGCGATTTCGGCTAGCAGCCGGGCCCGAAGCGAAGGTTCGGCGAAGCTTGCCCGGACCGCGTCGCCAGCAAGCGCAGAGACTGCCGTCTCGTCCGGGTCCGGCAAACTCGGCCAGCTCACTAGCTACCTCAGAGGTCAGCAACCGAACGTCCTCGGGAGTCCGGACGAGGTCGACCATCGCCCGATACACCTGCCCGAAATGCGCACGGTCGCGAAAGCGATGAACCCGCCGGCGGCAACCCGCTCACTGGACCATCTTCCTCACTGGGACACGGCCGCCAGGACCGCGTCGATGAGTTCCGGCAATCCCTCGCCTGTGCGATTCCCGTCGATCAGGCCCGTCGGTGTGCCGTTGACTCCGTTCTTGGACATCTGATCGGTCGCGTTGACCACCCACTGCTCGAAGATCTTGTCCTCGATCGGACCCCGCACGTCGGCCTCAACGGCACCGGCCTCCACGGCGTACCCGATCAGCTCCTCATCGGTGGGGCCCGCGCTGCCTTCGGCCGGTTGGTTGGCGAACAACAGGCTGTGGAACTTCTTGAACACCTCGGTACCAGCGGTATCCAACACCGCGAACGCGGCATTGGCGGCCCGCGAAGAGAACTCGTTGGCAGAAGCGCGGTCCAGGAAGGACACGATCCTCAGGTCCACTCGCACCTCACCGGCGTCGATCGCCGCCTGCAGCTGGGGACCTGCCGCCGTCTCAAAGTCCCGGCACAAGGGACACTGGAAGTCCTCATAGAGGGTGATCGTGGTTGCCGCCGACGCCTGCCCCACCAGCACGCCGTACTCATCGGTGACCCCGGTCGGCGACACCGTGGCCAATTCGCCGCTGGTGTCTCGGCTGATCCCCCACCAGGTGAGCCCCACGAGCAGTGCCAGGACCGCGAACACGCTAGCGATCGCCACCACCCGGCGACGACGCTCCAGCCGTTGCTGTTCGGCGAGCAAATCGGCCGCGTGTTGGGCACGATTGCCGGACCGCGCTTTAGTCATGCACCTTCTCCTCAAGGTTGGCCGGCGGCGACGCCAGCAAGGTGTCAACAGCAACCGGGGTGCCCGGACGATAGCTCAGCCACCCGGACAGCAGCAGGAGCCCGAGGTCGCGAGCAATCTCCCAGGGATAATCCGCCGCGGCGTTCTGCCGCGCCCCGCCGCCGCCGAAGCAGCCGCAGTCAATCGAGATGCCCCGGATCCAGACCGACGCGATACCGGCGACAAACACCGCGAAGAGCAGCGCGGACACCGACGCCGCCCATCTGGTGAACAATCCGACCAGCAGCAGGATCCCGACCACGGCCTCGATCGCCGGGAGTAGGTAACCGACCAGGGGCACTACCACTTCGGGCAAGGCCTGATAGGCGCGTACCGCGCGCACCGAAGACGCTGGGTCGAACAGCTTGATGCCACCGGCGACCAACCAGACGACCCCGAGGATCAGGCGGGCCAACAGCCCCAAAAACCGCATCACGACGACGAGAGTAGGCGATGCTGCTGAACGCTGTCTGAGAGCCCGTCGGCCTCCACCGCGCATCACCTGCCCCGGTACCGCCTGGCCGACCGCTGGCCCGATCCAAGAGTTGTCCGGCGCGGAGGAAGTAGGCTCCTGGGTTGTGACCGACAGATTGGTGTGGATCGACTGCGAAATGACCGGCCTCGACTTGGCGGCCGACGCGTTGATCGAAGTGGCCGCGCTGGTGACCGACTTCGACCTCAACGTGCTGGGTGAAGGTGTCGATCTCATCATCAAGCCGGCGGCCGAGTCCCTGGCACAGATGGGTGACTTCGTCCGATCGATGCACGAGACCTCAGGATTGCTCGACGTGCTCGCCGACGGCGTGAGTCTTGCCGATGCCGAGAAGCAGGTGCTGGCGTACGTTCGTCAGTATTGCCCGGACGGCAGCCGCCCACCGCTGGCTGGGAACACAGTGGCGACCGATCGTGCGTTCCTGGCCCGGGACATGCCCGCGCTGGAGGAGTTCCTGCACTATCGCATCGTCGATGTGTCCTCGATCAAGGAGTTGTCGCGTCGCTGGTTTCCTCGAGCGTACTTCCAGGCTCCGAAGAAGGAGGGCAGCCATCGGGCGCTGGCCGATATTCAGGAAAGCATCGAGGAGTTGCGCTACTACCGCGAAGCGGTTTTCGTGCCACCACCGGGGCCGACCAGTGAGGAGGCGCACGACATCGCACAGCGCCACGCCGGCGCGCTGACCGGCGTCGCGGTGGCGGAATCCACGAGCCAGGGGCCCAACACCGGGGCCAATGGTCTCGACAACCCCTAGAAGGAGTTAGACTTCGATGTCGGTTCCGTGGGTATCCGGGCGGGAGCAGAGCTTGCTTCCTCGGTCGGTGAGAAACGGAACCCGTGGTGGGCGTAGCTCAGTTGGTAGAGCACCTGGTTGTGGTCCAGGATGTCGCGGGTTCGAGCCCCGTCGTTCACCCCAAGTCGTTCCTCCCGTCGATGCGCGGGCGGCTCATTGTGGCTGGCCGAACCGGCCGGACTGGAAGTCCAGATAGGCCTGCCTGACCTCGGCCTCGGTGTTCATCACGAACGGCCCAGCCCAGGCGAGCGGCTCGCGAATGGGCCGACCACCCACGACGATCATCTCAAGCGTGGGCGCCCGGCTTTCTTGGCCGCGGTCGGCGCTGATGCTCAGAAAGTCACCCGGCCCGAAAACGGCGGCCTGACCCGCGCGAATCGGAGGGCCGTTGGTGCCGATTGCGCCCTGGCCGGACAGGGCATAGGCCAGCGCGTTGAACTCGACCTCCCAGGGCAGGTCGAGGCGAGCTCCGGGCTCGACGGAGGCGTGCACCAGGGACATGGGGGTGTAGGTCTGCCCGGGCCCACCGTGCCCGTCGACGGTTCCGGCGATCACCCGCACCAATGCGCCGGCGTCGTGGGTCGTCGCGAGCCTGACTTGGCTCGAGCGAATGTCTTGATAGCGCGGGGCGGCGAGTTTCGCGACCCTGGGCAGGTTGACCCACAACTGAACGCCGTGAAAGAGGCCACCCTGCTGTACCAGCCACTCCGGCGGCGCCTCGATGTGCAGGATCCCGCCGCCGGCGGTCATCCACTGGGTGTCACCGTTGGTGATCGTGCCACCGCCGCCGTGCGAGTCCTGATGATCGAAGACACCGTCGATGATGTAGGTCACCGTCTCGAAACCCCGATGCGGATGCCAGGACGTCCCCTTCGGCTCGCCCGGCGCGTAGTCCACCTCTCCCATTTGGTCCATCATGATGAACGGGTCGAGCAATGCGAGATCGATGCCGGCGAACGCGCGTCGAACCGGGAATCCCTCGCCCTCGAATCCTTGCGGGGCAGTGGCGACCTGCCATACGGGCCGTGGCTGGTCGCCGAGTCCCGGTCGGGTCAGCCGCGGCAGCACAGTCAGATCGTCCACAGTCATGGCCGGCATTGGCTCACTCTCCTCGTCAGTCCTCGCGAGTCATCCAGTCAACGGTAGTTGCAGGTTGAACTATTCCGGAGCGCCCGCGGCCTGGTTGATTCTCGATTTTCGGCGTTGCCGCATCGTTGATAGAGTTCGCTGCGCCTGTCCACACGCGCCATTAGCTCAATTGGCAGAGCAGCTGACTCTTAATCAGCGGGTTGTAGGTTCAAGTCCTACATGGCGTACCAAGCGTAGCTCGGCCTTCGTACAGCGAGCTTCGCTACCGGGGCAACGAGTCATGCGCCCTTCCACCCATGCCGATCCTCCCGTTCGTCGTTCTTCTCGTCCTCCCTGCATGGGAGTCGTGGGCCGCTAGCGCGGCGGCATTGCCTTCGCTGGTGGCTCGGCGGGCCAGGTAAGCACTGCGTGCCATGGAGACCCGTCCGAGTTGATCGGCGACTTCGCGAGCTGTGGCACCGGATTGGTCCAAGATGGTGGCGACGGCTTGCGGTAGGTGTGGCACTTCACCCAGTCGAACTCGGTGCCCATCGCGGACCGCACGGAACGCCTTGCCGGTGTTGGATCGGTCGCGCGACCCGCCCCGGCTATCGGGGAACACGGGCCCGTCGAACCCGGCCATCTGATCACGTCGGACCTTGAGCGCGTTGCCAGCCAACTCGGGAGTGGCAAGGTGCGCTTGGACGCGGTGGACGTCACTTTCATGGCCACCGGCCCTTCGCCCATGTTGGAGCGGCAGTCCTTGACCGCACACAGATAGCCTCCCTCTCTGGTGAGGTGCTCGGAGATATCGGTAAGCCACTTCTGGTTTCATATGCGGTCGCGATGCAGTCGTATCGCACCCTTGACTGGTCGTCGCCGACGGCGAGGAGGTCGCCGGTGGCCCGGGTCTGGCTACCTTGGGCTCCTTGCGGTGGTGGGAGGCACCGACCCCGGCGATCTGCACAACAGATTACCCGGTCCACCGGACACCGCGATCCCGCGCTCGTCGGCGAATTCATCGGTCAGGGCAGACCCCGCTCCCTAACGCAGCCGCGTTGGGGTCGCCTTCTGGGCCGTGAGGTGGAACGATGTACACGTGATTATAGTTTCGGGAACCCTAACGGTCGATCCTGCTGACCGGGATCGATACCTGGCTGGGTGTATACCTGCCATCGAGGCAGCGCGTCGGGCCGACGGATGCGTGGACTACGCGCTCTCGTCCGACCTCGTCGTTCCTGGGCGGATCAATGTCTACGAACTGTGGCGCTCACGCGAGGACCTACAGCGGTTCCGGGGCGACGGGCCGGCTGACGATCAACTGGCCGCGCTGCGTGCGGTCGACGTGGTTGAGTTCAACGCCGAGCGTGCCCACCTAGCTATATGAGTCCAATGGGTCCAGGCTGGTTCGGCGTGCGTGATTGCGGGGAGGATGGTGTCCCGAAATCATACGAACCCAAGTCAGGCCGAAGGATAGAGGTTGCGCCGTCATGGGAAATCGATTGAACCTTTCAGCTACGATCTCGACCACTGTGGGCATAAAGGACGAGGTCGGCAAGCGCGGCGATGCGATCGTCCGAGAAGCTACGGTCGTGCATGACGATCTCGTAGATGAGGGGGCCTGCCAGCAAGCTCAGCAACTCGTCTATCTCGACGCCTTCTCGAAGATCACCTCGGCGAATGGCTTCACCGAGCACCGTACGGATTGGGCCGACGCCGCGCTGGTGCAACTGCTCTCGAACGCTACGGAACTCTTCGTCGTAGGTAGCTCGCTCGGTGATCAACAGGAGCAGTGGTTTGAGGCCCCGCTCGGTGAGTGCGAACCGAAATTCGCGAAGCGCGGCAACTACATCAGTACGTAGGTCACCTGTCGGGGGAAATTGGGAGGATTCGGCCTCCAACGTTGCTGCTTCAACAGCAAGCTCCGTGGTGGTCGGCCAATGTCGGTACGCCGTCGCACGACCAACTCCTGCCGCCGCGGAAACTTTGGCGTGCGTGATCGAGTCCCAACCCTCCGTCACGAGCAGCACACGAGCCGCTTCAACCATGGCTGCTCTAGTTCGCGTGGCTCGCGGATCCAGCCCGAGCCCAGACTTTAGGGACATGGGTCGAGACTACACAATCCGACTCATGTTGCGAGACGGTTTGACTCACAGTGGCTCTGTGAGACACACTGTCTCGCATGACTGTCACGCCCTCCTCTCCGACACCGTCGACGCTGCCAGGGACTGCTGAGCGCACCCAAGTCTTGGCCGTCATGTGCCTCGCCTTGATTCTCGTAGTAGCCAACGTCTCTATGTTGAACGTCGCGCTTCGCGATATCGGACTCGATCTTGGTGCGACCGCTACGCAACAACACTGGATCGTCGACTCTTACGCAGTCATCTTTGCGGCGCTGCTATTGCCATTCGGAGCAGTCGGTGATCGCTACGGCCGGCGCACCGTGATGCTCATCGGGATGTCGGTGACGATACTAGCCGGCGCAATGGCCGCGCTGGCCAATAGTGCTGAGATCCTTATTGCGGCTCGCCTGCTATCGGGCTTTGGTGCCGCAATGATCATGCCGGGAACGTTGGCGTCCATCACCCACGTATTCCCGCCGAACGAGCGAGGAAAAGCAGTAGGCACATGGGCTGGTTTCGCCAGCTCGGGAGGGATCATTGGTCTCCTGGTTGCCGGAATTGCTCTGGAACTCGCGGAATGGCCGGCAATCTTCTGGTTAGTCTCTGTAGTGACCGTGGTCGCTCTTCTGGGTACGCTAAAGGTCGTGCCGAATTCCAAAGACCCTAAAAGCGCAAACATCGACCCGTTCGGATCGATGCTTTCAGCGGTGGGCATCGCTGCCCTGGTCTTCGGAATCATCGAGGGTCCAGTCAATGGCTGGGCCAGTACTCTGGTTGTTAGCGCTTTCGTGGTCGCCGCTGGAGGCATAGTCGGATTTCTCGTATGGGAACTCAGAACTGCGACCCCAGTACTTGACGTTCGACTCTTCGGCAATCGAGCTTTCGGAGCTGGATCCCTGTCGATCTTTGTGCAGTTCTTTGCCGCGTTTGGGTTCTTCTACGTGGCGATCCAGTTCCTCCAAGGGATGCTCGGATACTCACCACTGACCAGCGCAATCTGCCTTGCGCCGATGGGTGCTCTAGTCGTACCCGTGTCGGCTGCGGCGCCTAGAATAGCGCGCCGATTCGGACTGAAGCTAGTGAACGCCGCTGGCCTCGCAGCTATGGCGACCGGATTTCTTGTGTTGTCACTTCTCGACGAGTCCTCCGGATACTGGTCGTTCCTCATCGGGCTCGGTCTGTTCGGCACAGGCATGGCGTTTTCCACCGCACCGGCGTCGGAGTCGATTATCAACTCACTACCGAAGTCGCAACACGGCGTTGCCTCGGCGGTCAACGACACTACTCGCGAACTCGGCGGCGCGATCGGCATCGCCGTGATCGGATCGGCATTCACCTCGGGCTATCGCGACACCTTCCTCTCGATCTCGGCAGACTTCCCAGCTCAATTCGTCGAATTGGCCGCCTCATCGCCCCTGACCGGGCTACAGACCGCGACGGAGATGGTCTCGCAGCTAGGCAGCAACGGTCGGCGATTCATTGAGGAAGTCCAAATTTCGTTCATGAGCGGATTCACGGAGGCCATGCAGATCGGCGCAATCATCCTCGTCGCGGGAGCCATCTTCGTGCTTTGGCGTTCACCCCGAAACGTCACCGCACCCAGCGAGGACCTCTAGGTCCCAAGTCAGCGTGACCAACCATCACTCAACAGCAGACAGATCAGGAATCGGATATGAATCTCTCAACCCCGCGACTCAGCACTTCAACAGACGTGCTCATCGTTGGAGCAGGTCCTAGCGGCTTGCTTGCCGCCAACATCCTGGCCGAGTATGGCGTTCGGCACCGGATTATCGACCAGGACCCCGGACCGACGACAGAGTCTCGCGCAACCGTCGTCCACGGCCGAACCCTGGAACTCCTTGACAAGATCGGCCTCAGCGAGTCGGTGGTCGCGAACGGCCAACTCGTACGGTACGCAACGCTAACCCGTGACGATCGGGTTCTCGCCAACTTTCCTATCTCCGGCACCGAAGACGACCCTAGCAACTTTCCATACTCCATCATGCATGAACAATGGAAGACCGAAAAGCTGTTGCACGACCACCTCACATCGCAAGGCGGGCACGTCGAATGGAATACACGCTTCGCGTCCCTCGACTCCTCAGCTGACCGCAACCACGTAACGGTGATCCGGCCAGACGGAGCATCGGAAGTCGTCACCGCTCGCTACGTTATCGCCGCTGACGGAGCACGTAGCTTGATCCGGCAACAGCTCGGCATCGCCTTCGAGGGACAGACCTATGAACAGATCGCCTTCACCGCTGACGTGGAGATGCGATGCGAAAAGCCTCGTGACGCACTTCACCTCCTCTACTTCCGAGAGGGATTCGTTGGCTTCGTTCCGCTTAAAGACAAGACCGCCACAGCGTATCGCTTGATCGGCACCCTTCCCGACGAACTCGAAGCCGAAATCCGCGCTGGAAAGAGGAGCGAGATCGAAAGCCGCGACGTGGAAGTGATATTCGCCACTCAGCTCAAGACGAGCGCAAAGTTGCTGAATGTTCATCAACTCAACATCTATCGGCTACACCGGCGACTGGCCAGCACATACGCGAACGACAACATATTCTTAGTGGGGGATGCGGCTCACATTCACTCGCCCGCTGGCGGCCAGGGGATGAATACGGGTCTAGGAGATGCGTTTAATCTGGCATGGAAGATCGCCATGGTGGTGAATGACTGGGCAACTCCGAGCCTTTTGAAGAGCTACGAGGCCGAACGGCGCCCGGTCGCGCAAACCGTGATCAACGGCTCAGACCGAGGTTTCGCGCTTGAGGCGAACAAGCGCCCCCTCATGCAGGTCTTCAACAACCACGTACTCCCAACGCTGATACGTGTCGCGAATCGAGTTCCGTTGACTCGGAGATTGAATTCACGACTCTTCTCCCAAAACTGGGTCAACTACGCAAAGAGTCCCAGTGTCGGGACGGCAACTGGCAAGAAAGGGATACAACCCGGGTCTCGGCTCCCCTTCGCGACCTTCAGCGCCGGCCCGCATCGCGGCAAGACGACGCATGACCTTATCCGGGGTCTCGACCACCACGCCTTCGTCTTCGCGGCGGAGAACCCAGATACGATCAGAGCGGTCCGAGCCAGTCTCGACCTGTTTCCCGTTCCGATCAATATCGTCGAAGTGCCGAAGGAGTGCGCAGATCTGAACCAACTCTTTGCAGTAAGCGCGGCGACAATCCTCCTTGTCCGGCCTGACGGCCATGTCTCGTTCCGAGGACCAGCCGGGTCCCTTGCAACTCTGACGGGCTATCTCGATCGCGTCTACACACGAGTCGGGGCCTGTTGAAGTGGAGCGAGCGGCCGGCTAGTGTCTCGAATTTGAAGTAGTTGGACAGTCAGCGTTGGCCAATATCCGCTCGGCGGTATTGGTCGTGGTGCACACGACCGGATGGCACGGCCGTGCCATCCGTGGATGAAGGTGCAGGACCGCCGCACTGCGCCACTTTCCGACGTACACGCGTCTTAGAGATAGAGGCCGGTGGCGGTGTCGCCGAGACGGTCCGCGGCAACGGCATGGACGTCACGCTCCCGCATCACCACATACACATCACCATGCACTTCGATCTCTGCTTTGTCCTGCGGGTCGAACAACACCTTGTCACCCACTTCCACGGCCCGAGCGTGCGGGCCGACCGCGACCACGTTGGACCAGGTTAGTCGCTGGGCGCCCATGGCGGCGGTCGCGGGGATCACGATGCCACCGGAGGATCGACGCTCGCCAGCCTCTCGGTCGAGCTCGACCATAACCCGATCGTGCAGCATCTTGATGGGAGTCTTCTCGGACACGGTGGCGGCCCGATCAGCGAGTCAGTTTGCGGATGATCGCGAGCACCGCGACGAACCCGACCACGCCGCCGACGACCTTGGTGACGTTGTCGGTGCGCAGCCGTCCGGTCTCGGCGGCGACGAAGTGCGCCTTGGTGGTGGTGAGCTGGCGGTCCATGATCGTCTTGGGGCTCACCCGATTCACCAGTTGGTCGATGGTGTCGGCCAATTGGTTGCGAGTGGCCTCCAGCTCGCTCTCCAGCGAAGACATGTTTGTGCTCACCCGCCAAGGCTACCAATGCGCGTGAGCGCCGGCGCGGTCAACCAGGCCCACCGGGACTGGCCATCGGGCCGCCGCGCCGTGGCTCGAACCCGAACGGCAGCTCCAGGCGATGTCGCCACATCAGTGCGGCGTCGGTGAGCAGGTCGAAGGTCGGACCGTCCGCGGCAATCACGCCGCCGCTGAGAATCATCGAACGCGGGCACAACTCCAGCGCAAAAGGCAGATCGTGGGTCACCATCAACACCGTGACGTCCAGGGCTCGCACCACGGTAGCCAGCTCGCGTCGCGAGGCCGGATCGAGGTTCGACGACGGTTCGTCGAGGACCAGGATCTCCGGTTCCATGGCGAGCACGGTGGCCACCGCCACCCGGCGCCGCTGCCCGAAGGACAGATGGTGCGGGGGCCGGTCCGCGAAGTCATCCATCCCCACCTGCGCCAACGCGTCGAGAACGCGGCGCTCCAGCGCGGCACCGCGCAGCCCCAGGTTGGCCGGCCCGAAGGCGACGTCCTGGCGCACTGTCGCGGAGAACAGTTGGTCATCGGGATCTTGAAACACCACACCGACCCGCCGCCGGATTTCGCCGAGGTTCGCCTTGTCAGCCGGCAAGCCACCAACGAGGACCGAGCCGGCGCCGGGGGTCAGGATGCCATTGAGGTGCAACACCAAGGTGGTCTTGCCGGCACCATTGGGTCCGAGTAACGCCACCCGCTCCCCTCGTCGAATGCACAGGTCGACCCCGAACAACGCCTGATGCCCATCCGGATAGGCGTAGGCCAGGCCGGCAACCTCGAGCACGGGCGGGTGGGCCGACACCCCGCTCATCGAACCGTCTCGGCGGGTGCCCGTGGCAACGACCCGTCGTAGCCACGTGCCAGCATCGCCAGATGCACCCGCTCACCGCGTTCGTAGGATCGCACGAACAACGCGCCCAGGCAGCGAGCAAGCGCCGGCCAGTGCCGGGGCGACCGTGGGTTGCAGCCTCGTGACCGCATCGCGATCAGCATTCGACTCAACTCGGCGGTCACCACCTCCAGATAGCGGATCATGAAGCCCATGATCTGCACGATCGACGGCGGCATTCGCAGGCGTCGCAAGCCGGACAGTACCTCGTTCGGCTCGGTCGTGGCGGCCAGCGTAAGCGAGCCACCGACGCCAAGGGTGCCCTTGACGACCAGGCCCCACGCGGCCAGCAGGCCGGCGCCGGAGACGCTCATGCCCAGCACCGTTGTCGGCGTTCCTTCGGCGACGAACGGCATCATGAGAGCAAAGAGGACGAATGGGATTTCGATGACCAGCCGTCTGGCAAGATAGCCGAACGGCACTCGTGACACCCGGATCACGGCCAGCAAGATGATGGCGTACGCCGCGAACGCCCCTACCCACTCTCGTGGCGTCGCCACCACGAGCAGCGTGAACCCGACCAGGGCCGCCACTTTCCGCTCGGGACGTGCCCGGTGCACGCGACTGTAGCCGTGGTAGTGCAACCGGTAGCCGCGCCCAGCTCCCATTAGTCGGTTCTCACGGTTCGGCCCGCATCCGCGGGCGCCGGATCTCGCCGGATCGGCTCGATCCCCGTCGGATCACCCAGAATAATCCGCCGGCGAACGCGGCAACGGTTGCCGCTCCCGCGGCGCCGGCCAGTCCGCCGCTGACCCGATCCTCGCGAACGCCCTTCGTACGATACTCCGCGAGCGGGCTGTGCCGAGCCGGCGAATCGCTAGCTTGATCGAGAATGCCGGTCTCGGCAGCGACGAACTCCAAGCCATCGGGGTGTGAGCTGGCGTAGAAACTGGCCACACCGGCGATCAGCAGGGTCAACAGGAACCCGGCCGCCAGCAAGGTTCCGGTCCGCACCCTGGGCCGAGCAGTTGGCACCGCGAGATCAGCTGGCTCCCGGCCCGGTTGACGTGTCACCGCGACGACCGGTTGGTGACCAGGAGTTGCGGCCGGGTAGCGATCCGGCGAGCGCCATAGACCAAGTCCGGTCGCACGCCGACCACGCTGGCAACCACCAGTCCGGTGATCAGGGCTTCACCGAGACCGATGAATGCATGCCATCCGACCATGGCCACGGCCACTTTGGCGAGGTCGACCGGCGCGGTTCCGCCAACGGCGTATAGCGCGGTGAAGCCAGCCGCGACCACCGGTACGCTCACGGCGGCGGCGATTGCGGCCGCTGCCGGCACTGATGCCAGGTTCTTGGGAAGAACCGCCAGCGCGACGCGGTAGGCAACCCAGCCGGCGAGCACACCGAGCAGACCCATCAAGGTGACATTGGTGCCCAGCGCGGTGACGCCACCGTCGGCCATCAGCAGACTCTGCACCACCAGCACCACGCTGACACAAAGGACCGCCGTGGTGGGTCCGACCAGGACCGCGGCGAGCGCGCCGCCGAGCAGGTGCCCGCTGGTGCCCGCCCCGACGGGAAAGTTCATCATCTGTCCAGCAAAGACGAAGGCGGCAACCAGGCCCGCCATCGGCGCCGCACGGTCGTCGAGTTCGTGACGGGCGCCCCGCAATGCCAGCGCGAGGCCGCCAGCTGCGACCAACCCGGTGCCCAACGAGGTCGGAGCGTCCAAAAAGCCATCGGGCACATGCACTGGCGTCTCCTATTCAGCGACCGGCTAGATTGCGACATCGACAAGTCCCGAGTATCCCCCGCACACTCAACACTCTCGCGCTATACATGCTATTGCAATTCGGTCGCAACAAGAAAGAGATGTGAAATGGAACCGATGTCAACCCCGTCCGCCGCGAACCGCCTCTCGCCCGGCGAGCCAGCACCGGACTTCACCCTGTCCGGGGACGACGGAACCTCGGTTAGCCTGTCCGCCAGCCGCGGCCGCAAGACGATCGTGTACTTCTACCCGGCGGCGATGACCCCCGGGTGCAGCAAGCAGGCGTGCGACTTCACCGATTCCCTGAACTCGCTCGCGGCACAAGGGTACGACGTGATCGGCATCTCCCCCGATCCGCCGGCGAAACTGGCGAAGTTCCGAGCGCGCGACCATCTCACGATCACCCTGTTGTCCGACACCGACAAGGCGGTGATGACGGCATACGGCGCCTTCGGCGAGAAGAAGCTCTACGGAAAGGTGGTCCAGGGCGTGATCCGCTCGACGTTCGTCATCGACGAGCAGGGAGTCGTGCAACTGGCGCAATACAACGTCAAGGCGACCGGTCACGTCGCGAAGCTGCGCAAGGACCTCGGCCTCGCATAGTCTGTGCCCAGATCAGGTCAATCCTGACCAGCATCACCGCCTCATCCGAGCACCCTCGACATGAGGCATCGCGCCCGTAGCCCAATTGGCAGAGGCACCAGGTTTAGGTCCTGGCCAGTGAGAGTTCGAGTCTCTCCGGGCGCACCAAACAGCTCTCTTTCAAACCCGCACCGCAAGGTGCGGGTGTTGTGTTCCGAGGCGTGGTTTGTGGTCGTGGGCGGTCCTGCGGGCGCGGAGGCGGGCCAGTTCGTCGGTCATCGCGGTCATGGCCTCGAGGTCGTCGGGGTGGACGGGCTCCCCGGGCGCGGTCTTGGCACTGAGTAGGTCCAGCAGCGTGGGGTGCACAGGGGACAGGGGTCTGCCCCCGGTTTGGTTGACACTCGGGGTTGATGGTTCTCAGGCCGCGTTTGCGGCTGCGTAGATCATCTCAAACTCGACCGGGGTGAGCTTGCCCCGGGGCCCGTTGACGACGGCGGTGGTTGTACTTGGTTTCGATCCAGGTGACGATCGCGAGGCGGAGTTCCTCGCGGGTCTCCCAGCGTCGGGTGTCGAGGACGTTTTTCTGTAGCAGCGAGAAGAAGCTCTCCATGGCGGCGTTGTCACTGC
>JBOFLH010000172.1:0-3492 GCA_051657765.1 Nocardioides sp.
ACGGATCCGTCAAGCGTCTGCATACAGACAGCCGGAGGCGGCGCTATCGTTGATAGGTGCAACCGAACCTGACCGACGCCCGGCCGCTACAGGTCCGCGTCGCCGATGAGATCCGCGGACAGATCGAGTCCCACGCGCTTGCTCCTGGCGAGAAGTTGCCGACACTCGACGAACTCGCCGAGACGCACCGGTGCAGCCTGGCTGTGGTCCGTAGGGCCGTCGAGTTGCTACGGCAACAGGGCCTGATCGTCACCCGGCAGGGGAAGGGCAGCTTCGTCCGGGAGAAGCCCGCCACCCGACGCCACGGGATCGAGCGATACTCCAAACGCCGCTGGCGCGGCGGTCAGGCGATCCTCACCGCAGAGGCCGCCGCCCAGGGCCACACAGCGACTCAGGTGGTCCGGGAGCTGGAGGAGGTGCCCGCGCCGGACCTCGTCGCCGAACGGCTCCGAGTGGAGCCGGGAACTCCCGTGTGGGTGCGCCGGCGTACGACCATCGTGGACGGCCGGCCCAATCAGCTCGCCGATTCCTACTACGAGCTCGATGTGGTGCGCGGCACTCTGATCCAGCAGGAAGACACCGGGCCGGGCGGTGGGTTCGCCCGCCTGGAGGAGGCCGGCTACGACCTCCAGGAGATCAACGAGGAGATGTCGGTCAGGATGCCGAACGGCCCCGAGAGCGCAGAACTAGAGCTACCGGCCGGCACACCGGTCATCGACCTCATCCGCACCACCTACGACGCAACCGGGACACCTCGCGAGGTCATGCTCGCCGTCATCGCCGGAGACATGATGACCTTCGCCTACCGCTTCACGATCCCCGAATAGGGCCAGCCGGATGCAGATCTCATTCACCAGCGTCGCCGCACCCGGCACAGTCAACGAAGACCTTGTCATCGCCGGCCCGTCCTGGGTTGCGGTCTTCGACGGCGCGACAGCTCACCCCAGCGCACGCAGCGGATGCATTCACGATGTTCCGTGGCTCGTCCGCCAGCTCGCCGCTGGCCTCGCCCCGCCGCTACTCCGCTCGGACGATGTGCCACTCGCCGACGCACTAGCCCAAGCAATCGAAACCACCTGCGCCGCCCACGCCAACACCTGCGACCTCGCCAACCCGGACAGCCCATCCTCCACCGTCGCGATCGCACGCATCAGCGCCGAGCACATCGACTACCTCGTGCTCGCGGATTCGCCGATCATGGCCCGCTACGGCGCTGGCTACGACACCACCACCCTGATCCAAGACACCCGTAGCGCGCATCTCCCCAGCTACGCGCCTGAAGCCATCCGCGAAGCCCGCAACAACCCGGAAGGCTTCTGGGTCGCCTCCACCAAGCCCGAAGCCGCCGAAGCCGCCGTCACGGGAACACTCGACGGCAACCCCGCGCTCTACCTCCTCACCGACGGCATCACGCGATACGTCGAGCTACTACACCTTGGCAAGTGGGAGCACCTCGCCCAGGCCATCGACCACGATGGAGCCGATCGCATCATCGACACCATCCGCGAGGCTGAGCGCCGCGCACTTCCTGAGCTGTCGCTACAGCCCAACGGCCGGCGACTCAAGCGCCACGACGACGCCACTATCGCTCTCGTTACTGCGGCAATAGGCGGCGTTGCAGTTCAACTGCGGGCTCCAGCTGGAACTTAACGCGGTTTGGGCAACGGGGCGGAGCAAGTACAGATATGGTGAGCGTTTGTGTCAGACGAGAAGCTTCGAGTGTTCATCAGTTGGTCCGGCGATCTATCAAAGGTGGTGGCAACTGCGCTCAGAGAGTGGCTTCCTTCCCTGTTCGACCGTGTGGACCCGTGGATGTCTGATTCTGATATCGCTTCTGGCGCTCGCGGGTTGGAGGAGATTCATACGACGTTGGCGAACTGTTCGTTCGGTGTGATCATTGTCACTGACGAAAATCAGGGTTCCGCTTGGCTGAACTACGAATCAGGGGCGATTAGCAAGTCCATTGCAGACTCAGCCTCTTGCGTGGTGCCGCTGCTCGTCGACCTCAGTGGGCCGGCTCAGCTCACCGGGCCGCTAGCGCAGTTTCAGGCTAGGAAACTTGATGAGGAGGGGGTCCGGCGCCTGGTAGATACACTTGCTGACCAGCTCGCCGTCTCGCCTGAAACTGCCAGACAACGGTTTGACGCATTTTGGCCCAGCCTTGAAAGATCCACTAAGGAAGCGGTCGCGGATAGAGGTAAGGCCAGTACATCGAGGACAAGGCCACGCACAACACAGGACATGCTTGAGGAAGTACTGGCGCAGGTGCGAGAACTCACACGTGCTATGGATCCTAGCCGCCCCCCACTCACTCCATCGGGGATGGACTACATCGTGACATCTTTGAGTGAATTGATGCCGGTGGTCATTGAGCTGATGTCGCACAACGAGTCGGTAATATCACATCGAGCAGCATTCATTGCTGAAATCGTAGAAGATGTCCTCGATTTCACGAGAGGTGGCCGCAAGCCACGACCTCGGAGTCGACTGCGCAAGCCACCACGGCTCCCACCTCTGCACTCGGAGGGCGTTGAGGAGCTGTTGTAGTAGAGCCCGCGCAGTTAACGGCCTTTGGCAGACCGACTTCAACACCCAGTCTGTGCCTGAAACGTGCCCGAGCAGGCGCGGTCCGTACGAAAGCCCGAGGTCAGGGTGACGCAAGCGGACCTCTACCGGACCTCTACGGATCAGCGCGCTACATGCGACGCGAGGCCCGAGCGGGCTTCAACCGGGCCGTCGAGAAGCGCGGCATCGACTACATACGAACTGTTAATAGCGGCGGGCCTCAGGTCAAGGAGAAGTACGAGCCTCCACACTCCAGGGACCGTGTTGTCCACCGCGGTGCTGGTCCACATCAGATGAAGCCCTGTGGATAACCGTGTCAATTCGTCGGCGCATGAGCGTACCTTCGGGGCCTCAAACCGACAAAGGAGGTGACGCATCTTGTTCTGGACTGAGCTAGGTCGGACGGTGAGGAAGGCCATCGAAAGTTGGCCGCCCACCATCCGACTCGCGACCCTCATGGTGGTAGCGGCCAGCCTCTGGGTGTTTGGCATGCAGTTCTCTGGATAGCTCCACGACAACATGCCTGAGGAGAGAGGGTAGGCGACCGACACCCGATTGCCTACCCTCTGCCGGCCGCGTCAGCGGAGACTCAAGAGTGTTTGGGTCTCCGCCGTAGCCGAAACTCCTCCACTTAGGAGCATCTGGCTGCGCCACCCAGGCCGTGCAAGTGGGTGTTCATCGGACTGTTCATCTACCGGGGCAGTATTGCGGCAACCACCAATGCACGTCGGTGGACAGCGAGCCGGGGCATGAGTCTCGGGTTTCGGCGTAGGCAACTCGCATCCTCCACGCTGATAAGGAAGAGGTCACAGGTTCAAGTCCTGTTAGGCCCACCCCACCTGACCAGCGCGGATCCGGCTACCGGCCACCGTTCTCGGCGGTTGAGTCAGGCGACTATCTCGATCCGCATCTTGACGGCTTCCTCGA
>JBOFLH010000173.1:0-15725 GCA_051657765.1 Nocardioides sp.
ACCAGGCCCGAGCCCTCAATCCAGCGGCCGACGGCCTGGCGATGTCTGCCGGTGAGGCTGGTTGGATTGGGGATGCGGCGAGTGCCTTTCGGGATAGGTCCGGCATGTCTGCGGCTGCGATGGCGCTGGTGGCCCAGGAGATGCGGGCGACAGCTCCACCGCTGGAACGCGTGGCGGAGAAGCTGGAGAGCTCGCGGCGTCAGGTTGCCGCGATCATCAACTGGCTGATCTCGAGCGCCGGACGGGCTGAGCAACAGTTGGCGCAATCCTCCGATGGCACCAATGCGGCGGTCGCCCAGCAGCGATATCAGGCAGAGATCGAGCGGCTGGGTCGGCAGGCCTTGACGATGGGAATGGTCGTGGTCAAGGGCTTGGACGAGGTGCTGCGGCAGGTAGCCACCGACTTCCGAACCGGAACATATCTCAGTCCGAGCGGCCTGGCAGCTTCGACTCAGCTGACCGCCTTCGGCGACCACTACGTCCATGGGCTGGCGCGCGGAGACCTAAGCGTCCTGGCGGGTCCCGGCGACATCACCCTTGGCGCGGCGAGCGGCGCCTTCCTGGTTCCGCCGGAGTATTCACGTCAGCTCGGGCGCCTCGGATCCGCCGGGGCGATGTCCTTCGCGCTCCGGACTGCCCCGGGCTCGGCGATTCGCAACACCATGATGGTCGCCTCGGATCGCCCGGTCTTTGAGAGCCCATTGCTGCAGGTGCCGTGGACCGTCGGCGTCAACTATGCCTCCTCGTACGGCAGCAACTGGGCCGCCGGTCAGATTCTTGGGCCGCGGGGCCGCAATGACATCGCTGGGCTGCTAGCGATCAACAACTCGCTGGTCAGTCTTTCGTTGCAGGGACGCGCGACACTGTGGGCGAACGGACTCTACGCCAAGCCGGAGTTGATCGACGATCGAGGACTCCCGGTCTACCTCACCAACAAGTCGTACAACGCGAACCTCTGGTACGACATCGCAGCGATCAACGCCCCGCCGACCCTCCTCCTGGCCGGTGAAGCCGCCCTCGCTCGTCGCCCGGCGATCAGTGCCGCGATTCAAGAAGGCAACCTCGTTGAAGCCGCCGCGCTGCGGGCGGCAGCAGCCCAGGACTTCGTGCGGACCGCCGGCGTCGAGGCGGCGATCGGCGCCTCCGCGACGGTGCTCGCCGACGGGGTCATCCAGTCACCGCCGGAACCGGGAATCCAACGGTCTGTCTACGACGCGGTGGGCGGCTTCTTCCTGGGCGTAAACGACCACGTGATTCAGCCGGTCTGGCGCTCGGATCCGGTCGTGGTGCTGACCGGGATCGGCGGCATTGCCGCGACGACGGCCGGCGAACTTGTCCTCGGTAGCAATGGCTACGCTCCGGGCGAGGGAATCCGGTTCGCCTCACCCGCGGCTGAGGCGCGCATGTCGGCGGATTGGCAGCGAGTCCAAGCCGCCAGCCAACGAATAGGCCGCGACCTCGGGGCAATCGGGGTGAGGTTCGCGGAGGCTCAGTTGCATTTCCATGGTTGGTAGGCGCGCGTTTTTGTCGCCCTTGGCTCGGTGGCATTCACCGCACCAGCAACAAGTCAGCAGATGAGCTGAAGCCGCTGCCGCAGATGCCTGGTCTTCATGCACTGTTCCTCGCGGGCGCTTGGTCTGCGCCTCGGCGCGGCTTCCTGTGCGTCAGGCTGAGGTGAGACACGACTTCTGACTTCGACCCCGTGCGCCGCAGCGAGAAACGAGACACCGGATGACGACTACATTGGCTGACACCACCCTCGATGATGGGGTGGTGACCCTCGACCTGATCGACCGAAGAGACACACGTTCACCGCTGAGTACAAGGCGTAAGTCCTGGCTGAGTACCGGTTCGGCAACCGCCGAACCGGTACTCAGCTACCCACGGCCGCCTGGATCAACCAACCCTCACCGCAGGCACTCCTACAGACCACGTAACGAGTCGTGTCTCAGACTGCTTGACATCTTCCGGAACGGCGAGCACAAGAACGTACGTGACTCCCCTTGCGGAAGTCCGATCCTATCCGCGGGTAATCGATGAAGCGCGCTCATGAACTGGAATGGCGGTAATGGTGAGGTCCCTAAGAAACGGCTCGGCGGCCACTCGCTGGACTGCGGGGGAGGCCATAAATGAGTCCATTGACTCTTTGTCTTCCCATTGATAGAAGCTTGCGAACACGCCGCTTTCGAAGTCGGCCAACCAGGTCTTTCTTGCCAACCCTGGAACCGACGCTATCGCCTCGGCGTACGGGTCAACGAACCGATCGTTGTAGCCGTTCGGATCGAGGTCTAGCTTGTACTGAAAAATCTGTGCATATCGCATCTCTGGTCTCCTATGCCAGTCGGGGTCCTGCCTGGTAGTTCCTGCCTCACACATTGTGTGGCATGGTGAAGCGATATGGAACCCCTCTGGATCCTATGGAGATATAGTCTTTCCCTATGTATTCAATGAGCGCGTTGCGGTACGCCGAAGCTGCTGGCCGACTAGGTTCATTTACGGCGGCAGCGCGAGAGTGTGGCGTGGCGCAACCCACGGTGTCCGCCGCGGTTTCAGAGCTCGAGGCTGCTCTCCAGATCCCTATTTTTCGGCGCGGGGCGCGCGGCCTGGAATTGACCCCTTCCGGCGGAGGTGTCCTCAAGAAGATCGAGGCCGTACTGGTTGCCCTTGCCGACCTCGACGACTTGGCAGAGTCGATTGTCGCGCCGCCACAACCAGTGTTACGGCTAGGCTTTACGCCGCTCATGGGCGCCGCTCGACTCGGGCTCCTAATGGAGCCGTTCCTGAGGGCCAAGCCCAATCTTCGGACGGTCCTCTTTGAGGCGAGCAGCTCGGACCTAGAAAGTCGGCTCGATAGTGGGTCACTCGACTTCGTCTTCGGAGCCGGCCTCGCTAAACAACGCGGACGCAAACGAGTGCGAGTGTTGGCCGATCCACTCTGCTATTTGAGTGATGCCAGAGAGCCGGCATCGTCTGGTTCTGTCCCGCTCGCCCAGTTGTCAAACACCAGGTTGTTGATGACTGAAGACCTCTGCGGGCTGGCAACGGCAACTCGCAGTGTGCTGGTAGCCGCTGGGGTCGAAGTCGACGAGTATCCGGGCCGTGCGTTGAGTTACGGTGCCTTGGAAGATTGGGTCACTCTCGGGCTAGGCGGCGCGATCCTTCCCCGAGTTCACATCCGCAACAGACGCCGTGCGGCGCCACTTGTTGACCATGCCGGACAAGAGATCACCATCGAGTTGTACGCCGTGTGGCGCCGAGAACTGTTGATATCCACCGACGCAATCGACTTCCTAGGGTTTCTGCAACGTGTCCTACCGCGACTGGCCGGTGGACAACGGTGGTGACGATCAATGGCGCCCCCGAGCTATCAGACGCCGTGAGGTGTCTACGGCCTGGCTACCCGCGGTGCGAAACGATGTGCTCGATGCAGGCGGTGAGGGCTTCCACGTCGGCCGCGTCGATAGCCGGATACATCGCGATGCGCAGTTGGTTGCGACCCAACTTGCGGTAGGGCTCAGTATCGACGATGCCGTTGGCCCGCAGGGTTGCCGCGATGGCGGCGGCGTCGATCGAGTCGTCGAAGTCGATGGTGCCGATCACTAGCGAACGGTGGCTGGGTTCTGCGACGTATGGCGTGGTGTACGCCGTACGTTCGGCCCAGCCGTAGAGGGCGTCCGAAGACGCCGTGGTGCGCTCGACCATGCCTTTGAGTCCCCCTTCGGCCAGCATCCAGTCCAGTTGCTCAGCCATCAGGAAGAACGTCGCAAGCGCGGGAGTGTTGTAGGTCTGGTTCTTCGAAGAATTGTCGATGGCGGTCGTCAGATCGAAGAACGGCGGGATGTAGCGACCGGAGCTGGCGATCTCCGCCGCGCGGTCGAGCGCGGCCGGCGACATCACCGCGAACCACACCCCACCATCGGAGGCGAAGCACTTCTGCGGCGCGAAGTAGTAGACGTCGGCCTCGGCGATCTCGACCGGCAGGCCGCCGGCGCCGGAGGTTGCGTCGATCATGATCAGGGCACCGTCCTCGGCACCGGCAACGCGGTGGACCGGGGCCATCACCGCGGTCGAGGTTTCGTTGTGTGCCCAGGCATAGGCGTCGATCCCCGGCTCGGCAACTGATGTCGGGCAGCTGCCCGGCTCGGCGGTGATGATCGAGGGGTCCTTCAGCCACGGCGCTGCCAACACCGAGGATGCGAACTTCGAGGAAAACTCCCCGAACGTCAGGTGCTGGCTGCGTTCGCGGATCAGACCGAACGCGGCGATGTCCCAGAATGCCGTGGCGCCGCCGTTGCCCATGACGATCTGATATCCGTCGGGCACGTCGAAGAACGTCGTGAGCCCCTCGCGAACGCGCCCGACCAGGTGGCGCACCGGCGCCTGGCGGTGTGAGGTTCCCAGCAGCGAAGTGCCGGTCGCGGCCAGCGCGTCGAGATGGGCGACCGCGACCTTGGAGGGTCCGGCGCCGAATCGGCCGTCGGCGGGCAGCAGATCGGTGGGCAAGGTCAATTCGCCGGTCACGGGGCTAGCCTTTCGACTGAGGTACAGGTCACCTGAGGTACAGAGCACATTGTCGAGGCGAACCCTGACGTCGCTGTCCGGTGCCCGCGTAGTCTGGGCATGTTACTCGACGGTGACATTCTGGCACCGCTGTTCCGAACGCGCATATTCGCGACGCCGTGGCAGGTGAGCGAGCGTGCCTATCGGCACTCGGACTCCAGCAGGCCCCCGGTCGACAGACTCAAAGCGAGGAGATTCCATGGTGCAAGCGCCACTTCCCGGCCGACGCGCAGGTCGGGGTAGGTCCGCGGCCGACAAGGACGCTATCCGGGCTCGACTGCGACGAGTCGGGTTGGGGTGTCTGGGAGTCGGGCTGATGTTGGTGGTCCTCGGGTTGGTCGGCGTGCTTCTCGGGGACAGCAACTCGAGGTTCTGGATGATTCTCACGGGCATACCGCTCGGTGCTGTCGGAGCTCGCATGCTTCAGTTGTCTAACACTGGTTCGGCGAGGTAGGAATCACCCGTGAGCGAACCGGCCGATAGTCCAGGCGAGCCGCCCATGACCGCGAGCCAACTGCCGCCGGGCGATGGAGTCGCGCCCTGGGGAAAACCGCTCAGGGCGAAACGCAAACGCAGTTACGATCCGTCGCCGGGCGCCCGGGAGTCGGGACGAGACCGACGATGGTTCCTGCGGATCGTGGCTTGGGTCGTCACCGCACTGGGCGCGACCTTGCTCCTGTTCGCCGTACTCCCCAGGCAGAACCCACCCCCATCGGTCGAGGGCGACGTCATCTCAAGCCTGCAGATGATGGGACTGGCGTCGATACCGATCATTGCGTTCGGTCTGTTCCTGGTGTGGTGGGGTTACAGCAAAGCCGGTGAGCCGATGGTCGCGTGTGCCAGGTGTCTGCACATCAACAAGCCGCGGAGTGTGGAGTGTGCCAAGTGCGGGGAGCAGCTCGGCTGATTCCGGCCGCACCGGTCGGACTCCCGATTTGCCAGAGGCCGCTAGGTCGGCGCGGCGTATTTGCAGATCCAACGAGTTCGCCACCTCCTTGATCGGCACCGGAATGAGGGCCAGCCGCCTGGTGCGACCCTGACGAAGGCTCACCACGAGAGTCGGCGCACTCCAGGACGCCGAGATGTTTCATCACGCCGAATCGACTCAGTCGCCCGTCGAGGTGGCCACGGATCTGCCCGAGGGTGGTCCGTCACCCGTGAGGAGCAGATCGAGGAATCTCTCGTCGGCTGGGGTCGCCCGGCGCCTTGAGTACCGGCTCCGCACTCCGATCATCGGTGACTCACTGGTCACCTGGCTAGGTTGGCGGGCAATCGCCACTCTGTCCGGTTTGGTGCCGCGTTCGCCACCGTGCCCAGGCGCCGGTGCACCACAGCGCCCAGCCGACCAAGATGGGTTGGCCGGCCAATCGAACCAGGCGGGAGGTGTCAGTGTTCAGCCCGAACGCATCCGTGCCGGTGCGGTACTGCGAGATGTTGCCCGGGAAGATCGCGACGAAGAACGCCGCCACCACCCAGCCGACGACCAGCTGGCGGCGCGGCAGCGCGATGAGCGCTCCGCCGAGCGCAAGCTCGACCACCCCGGAGGCGACCACGACGAGGTCCGGATCCAGGCCGAGCCAGGGCGGCACCTGAGACTGGAACTCGGTTCGCAGGGTGGTCAGGTGTCCGACACCGGCCAGCAGCAGCACGGCGCCGAGCACAACCCGCGCGACAGCCTTCACCACCCACCCCAGGACGGGTTCCAACCGGGGACCTCAGTTGCCGGGCGAGCTGTCGGTCCGGCATAGATCGCCGAGGGACGGATCATTCGGCCGGTGCGCTTTTGCTCCAGAATGTGCGCCGACCATCCGGCGCTTCGAGCACAGGTGAAGATCGAGGTGAACATCGGCGCCGGCACCCGGGCGAAGTCCAGCACAATGGCTGCCCAGTACTCCACGTTAGTTTCCAAGACTCGGTCCGGGCGACGTTCGCGAAGCTCGGCCAACGCAGCCTTTTCGAGCGCTTCGGCCACCTGGTAGCGCGGGGCGTCGAGTTCCTTGGCGGTGCGGCGCAGCACACGCGCCCGAGGATCTTCGGCGCGATAGACCCGATGGCCGAAGCCCATCAAACGTTCACCGGCGTCCAATAGCCCCTTGACATAGGTGCGGGCGTCGTCTCGTTGTTCGACCTCCTTGATCATGCCCAGCACGCGAGATGGGGCGCCACCGTGCAGCGGACCACTGATCGCGCCGATCGCTCCGGAGAAGGCCGCGGCGGCGTCGGCTCCGGTCGAGGTGATCACCCGAGCGGTGAAGGTCGATGCGTTCATTCCGTGCTCGGCAGCCGACGACCAGTAGGCATCGACAGCGCGTACGTGCGCCGGGTCCGGCTCGCCTTGCCAGCGAATCATGAATCGCTCCGCCAGCGAGCGGCCCTGGTCCACTTGGGCTTGCGGAATCATCGGCCGGTTGAGTCCGCGCGCGGCTTGCGCCACATAGGACAACACCATCACGGCCACGCGGCTCAGATCGGCCCTGATCTCGTCATCGGTGGAGTCGTAGGCGGCCTTCATGCCCCAGACCGGAGCCAGCATGGCGACCGCGGCCTGGACATCGACTCGGATATCGCCGGTGTGCACGGGGATCGGAAATGGCTCCGCAGGCGGCAGGCCGGGCTCGTAGCAACCGTCAACCAGGAGGCCCCAAACCTTCTCGAACGGGACCCGGCCAACGAGCTCCTCAATATCCACCCCGCGATAGCGCAGCGCGGAGCCTGCTTTGTCAGGTTCGGCGATGGTCGTCTCGAACGCGACGATTCCTTCAAGTCCCTCGTGTACCTCAACCATGCTTGGCATTGTGCCGGGTTTCCGAACCGAACGCTGTCGAAGCGTGGCCCTCGCGGGACCAATTTGCCAGTCGTGGTACCTAATGCGGCACTGCCGGACCGCGGTGCCGCATTAGAGTCTGTTCTATGGACCTGGGTGCCCTTCTCGGCGGCTTCGATGCAGACCAGATTGCCGATCTGGCGGATGTGTTGGTCAAGAACCGAGGCTCATTGGAGCTACTCGGCAAGCTGCCGGGCTACCTGGAGAAGGTCGCCGTCGCGCTCGACGGAGCGGGAGATCAGGCGAAAGCGGCCGGGCTCGCCCTTGTCGGCGACGACGGCGAGTCGGGGGTTCGGGCCGCTGTCGAGCTGAGTGCCCAGGCTCTCACGGACATCGCCTCATCGATGGAGCGTGGTCTGGCTCGTATCTCCGACGCGGCCGACGGGATCTCACGGGTGCCGTTGCTGGACGGACCAGCCGACAAACTGGCGAATGCGACCACCGAGCTGGCCGCGACAACGCAGCGCCTCACCGATCTGGCCAGCGCGATGGGCGTCATCGGAGAAACCTTGGCCACGGTTGGTCAAGCATTGGCCGGGCTCGGTGATCGGCTGGGAGAGTCCGGCGGGCATGCCCGCGGTTTCGCCGGGCTAGGGTCTGCCCAGTGAACTCAGGCACACCAGTCGATGTGGCCAGCTTGCGACGCAACTACTCCCGCGGAGGTCTGGTCGAGGCCGACCTGCTTGCCGACCCGGTCGAGATGTTTCGGCGCTGGCTGGCCGATGCGATCGACGCCGAATTGTACGAGCCCAACGCGATGGTGGTCGCGACTGTGTCAGCAACCGGCCAGCCCTCAGCTCGCATGGTCCTCCTCAAGGGGGTTGATGAGCGTGGGTTCGTGTTCTTCACGAATCTCAATTCGCGCAAAGGTCAGGAGTTGCGGGCGGAGTCTCGGTGTTCGCTGCTCTTCCCATGGCATCCGCTGGAGCGCCAGGTACGAGCCGATGGCCTTGCTTCGCTGGTCTCGCGCGAGGAGGTCGAGGCATACTTCGCGACCCGTCCGCGCGGTTCGATGCTCGGTGCGTGGGCATCGCGACAGTCCCAGGTGGTGGCTGGGCGTGAGGACCTTGCGCGTTCCTATGCCGATGCCGAGGCGCGTTACCGCGGGGACGTGCCGGTCCCCGAGGAGTGGGGCGGGTTCCGGGTTGTGCCGCGGGAAATCGAATTCTGGCAGGGTCGCCCGGGGCGCATGCACGACCGACTGGTCTATCGCCGGCTGGGTGAGGGCTGGCGCACCCAGCGGCTAGCGCCGTAGAGTAGGGCTGTCACTGTTCGCACTGGGCCTGTGGGGGATGTCCGGTCTCACTCGGGAGTACTACGTGGCCTCACAGTCCCTCAGCTGCCAGCTCCGCTGGTTCGCTCATCGTGCGCCCCTTCCAGTGCTCTCGCTACTGCTCGTGTTGTGTTTGTCGGTGTGGCCGTCGGCCTCGGCGGTTCCGCCGGTTCCGGTGACCTTTGCAGTGACCTTCGACAGCACGAGTTCGTCTAGCTGGTTGCGTACGTCGCTCACCTCGGGCGCACCGACAGGCTTCGTTGTGGGCACCCCGATTCAACGGGTACCCCGTTCCGGGGGGGCGGAGAGCATTCCGAGCGATGTGCTTGCGGTGCCAGGCGTCGTCGGCACCGACGCCAACGCCGGGTTGTTTCCACCCTATTCGACGTCGCCTACGGCTTTTTCAGCCTATGTGGTGAGGCCGAGCGTGTTCGGGTCGACCGAGGCGCTGGCCCCCGGAGCGCGCAAGTTCGTGATGGGCGCGGACTTCCGGTTGAACTCTGGTGCTACTGCTGGCGGTGTCGCGGACAACGGCAACAACGTGGTGCAGCGTGGTCTCGCCTCTGGCGACCAGTACAAGATTCAGGTCGACGTGAGCGCCGGGGTGCCGCGGGTCACCTGTGTGGTCCGCGACGAGGGGATCGTCACTAGTGAGCCGCCGCCCATCTCAATCCAACCGGAGTTATGGGTACGCGCGCGCTGCACCCGGATCGTCACCGGCGGAGGTGAACACGTCTTGTTGAGCGTGACCTATCCCGATGGGCAGGTACCGGATCCGCCGGCCACGATCATCACCTTCCGGCCGGTCGCGAACCTCGACTTCGCGACGGCCACCGCTAGTGCGCCGATTCCGCTGTCGGTGGGCGCCAAGGTGCACAACAGTGGCAGCACGGTGGTTGCGTCCGACTCCGACCAGTTCAATGGTCAGATCGACAACGTCTACCTCAAGATCTCCTAGCGGATCGAGGATCGGGGTCGCTCGCCGGCCTCGCTGAGGGCGCTACCTTGGGGGTCTCCGGCGCCCAGGACGAGCCGATAAGATCAGGCATTGGCCGCCGCGTTCGAACTCGCCCCAACTCGAAGCGGCTGTCGACGCGGTGCCGGATGATCTGGACCTGCGGAGAGCGGCTGACGGCCTTCGTGGAGTTCCGCCCAGTCCGGCTGGTGTCGATCTTCGGGCTGATGCACCTGATCTGCCTGCTGACCTTCTCGGGCAGCCGTCACGAAATCGCCCACGGCAGCTGACACCGGAGCAAGTCGCGTCGGTCGTGCTGGACGGCGTCCGAACCAAGACCATGGAAGAGATCCACTGATGCTGATTCGATTGGTGCGGGACTACCTCAAGCCCTATCGCGGCGTGCTCGCGATGGTCGTTGTGCTGCAATTCACCGCCACGGTCGCCGCTCTCTACCTGCCGAGTCTGAACGCCACAATCATCGACCAGGGCGTGGCCACCGGAGACACCGGGTACATCCTGTCCACCGGCGCGGTCATGCTGGCCGTAGCTTTCGTACAGATCGGCTGCACGATCGCCGCCGTGTGGTTTTCGGCACGGATGGCGATGAGTCTCGGCCGTGATCTCCGCTCGGCGATCTTCCATCGCGTCGGGACCTATTCCTCGCGTGAGGTGCAGCTCTTCGGGGCGCCATCGCTGATTACCCGGCAGACCAATGACGTGCAACAAGTGCAGATGTTGGTACTCACCGCCTGCACTATGTTGGTCGCCGCGCCGATCATGATGGTCGGTGGGGTAGTCATGGCCATGCGTGAAGACCTGGGACTGTCCTGGCTCCTAATCGTGGCGATCCCGGCACTGATCGGTTCGGCGAGCTTTGTGGTGACCAGGATGGTGCCGGCGTTTCGGTCCATGCAGGAACGGATCGACGACGTCAATCGGTTGCTGCGCGAGCAGATCACCGGCGTCCGGGTAGTGCGGGCATTCGTTCGCGAGCCGCACGAAACCGCTCGGTTCGCCACGGTGAATGGTCAGCTCACCGAGGTCGCCGTTCGGGCCGGCCGCTGGCAGGCGCTGCTGTTTCCGACCGTGATGCTCATCCTCAACCTCTCTTCGGTGGCGGTGATCTGGTTCGGAGGACATCGAGTCGACAGCGGCGCTATGCAAGTGGGTGCGCTCACCGCCTTCTTGGCCTACCTGGTGCAGATTCTGATCTCGGTGATGATGGCCACATTCACCCTGATGATGATCCCGCGGGCCGCGGTGTGCGCTGATCGGATCGGTGAGGTACTGGCTACCCACACCTCGGTGCTGCCCGCTGCCGAGCCGATCACCTCGCTGAGCGAGCCGGGCACCGTGGCGTTCCACGATGTTGAGTTTCGCTATCCGGGCGCCGAGATACCGGTGCTCCGAAACATCACCTTTCGTGCCGCACCCGGCCAAACCGTGGCTTTGATCGGCTCGACCGGCGCGGGCAAGTCCACCGTGGTCAACCTGGTGCCGCGGCTGTTCGACGCCACCGGCGGGCAGGTATGCGTTGGTGGGGTGGACGTCCGCGACCTCGACCCCGACCTGCTCTGGTCCCAGATCGGACTGGTCCCGCAGCGGGCGTACTTGTTCTCGGGCACCATCGCGACCAATCTGCGCTATGGCAACCCGGACGCTACCGACGACGAGCTGTGGGCGGCGTTGGATGTCGCTCAGGCGCACGACTTCGTGGCCGCGATGCCCGATGGATTGAGCGCGCCCATCGCGCAAGGCGGAGGCAACGTCAGCGGTGGCCAACGTCAGCGTTTGGCAATTGCCCGGGCGATTCTGCGTCGACCACAGATCTATCTCTTTGACGACTCCTTCTCGGCGCTCGACCTGTCCACGGACGCTCGACTCAGGGCCGCGTTGGTTCCGCTGACCCGGACCGCGACCGTGCTTGTTGTCGCACAACGCGTCTCTACGATCCGTGACGCCGATGTGATCCTCGTGCTGGACGACGGCGTCATCGTCGGTCGTGGCACCCACGATGAGCTGATGACGGCCTGCTCGACCTATCAGGAGATCGTCGCCTCGCAGTTGAGCGCGGAGGCAGCCGCATGAGTGCCGCCACCCCGTCTTCTGACAGCGGCGGGCCTAGCGGCGGGTTCAGCGGCGAAGTGCAGGGTGAGCGGCCGGCTCCGGGCGACGTTACCCGCGGCAGCGGCAGCGGCAGCGGTGCTGGCCGGCTCCGGGAGACCGAGCGGGTCCAGGCAGGTCCCGGTCCGGGCCGGGGCCCGGTGGCCGGCGGCCTGGTCGCCGGCAAGGCGATGACGTTTCGGGGTTCGGCGAAGCGATTCATCCGGCGCATGCGCCCCGAGCGGGCCGGCGCATTCCTGGTGCTGATACTCGCTGTCGGCTCGGTAGGGTTGTCGGCCATCGGTCCGCGCTTCCTGGGCCGAGCCACCGATCTGGTCTTCTCCGGATTCGTGGGCAGCCGGCTGCCGGCTGGCATGACCAAAGCCGAGGCAGCTGCCGCGGCCCGGGCGCGAGGGCAGGACACCCAGGCCGACATGCTGGCCGGCTTGGATTTCACCCCCGGTGTGGGCGTCGACTTCGGAGCAGTAGCGGCCATCTTGCTCATGGTCCTCGTCATCTATCTACTGGCCGCCTTGCTGGCCTGGGCCCAGGGCTATCTGCTGAACGACGTGGTGCAGAAGACTGTGTTTCAGTTGCGCTCGGACGTGGAGGACAAAATCAACCGCCTGCCGCTGAGCTACTTCGACCGGCAGCCACGAGGGGAGCTGCTGAGTCGCGTCACCAACGACATCGACAACATCAGCACCACACTGCAGCAGACGCTCAGCCAGATGCTGACCTCACTACTCACAGTTATCGCGGTTCTCTCGATGATGGTGTGGATCTCGCCGCTCCTGGCCATCGTCGCGTTGGTGTCGGTGCCGTTGTCGATGCTGGTCACCAGTGCGACCATGAAGCGGTCCCAAGGCATGTTCGTTACCCAGTGGCGGCGCACCGGGAGTCTGAACGCCCACGTCGAAGAGGCCTTCTCCGGTCACGCGCTGGTGAAGGTGTTCGGCCGGTCGCGCGAGGTTGAGAAGGTCTTCGAGAGTGAGAACGAAGCGCTCTACCAGTCATCCTTCGCGGCCCAGTTCGTCAGCGGCCTGATCATGCCGATCATCAATTTCATCGGAAATCTCAACTACGTGCTGATCGCGGTCCTGGGTGGATTGCGGGTGGCATCGGGAACGATGTCCCTGGGTGAGGTGCAGGCCTTCGTTCAGTACTCTCGTCAGTTCACTCATCCGCTGATGCAGGTGGCCTCGATGGCGAACCTGTTGCAGTCCGGGGTGGCGTCGGTGGAGCGGGTCTTCGAACTCCTGGACGCGCCGGAGGAGTCACGCGACGTGACCAACGTGGACCACGACGCCGAGCCGGCCGCCGGCGGGTCCCAGCGAGTGTCCTGCGGTGAGGTGAGTTTCGAGCACGTCAGCTTTGCCTACGACCCGGTTCGGCCGCTGATTCAGGACCTGACCTTGCTGGTCCGGCCCGGGCAGACCGTGGCGGTCGTGGGACCCACCGGCGCTGGCAAGACGACGCTGGTCAACCTGATCATGCGGTTCTACGAGTTGGACGGCGGCCGGATCACCGTGGACGGAGTCGACATCGCCAGCATGCCGCGCGCGGAGTTGCGCGGTCAGATCGGCATGGTCTTGCAAGACACCTGGCTATTCGCCGGCTCCATTCGCGACAACATCGCCTATGGTCGACCCGATGCCACCGAGGAGGAGATCCGACGAGCCGCGCGGACGACGTTCGTGGATCGCTTCGTCCACTCGCTGCCGGATGGCTATGACACGTTGGTTGACGAGGACGGCTCGAATCTCTCCGCGGGCGAGCGTCAGCTCATCACGATTGCGCGCGCAAGCCTGTCCGACCCGGCGTTGTTGATCCTCGACGAGGCGACCTCGTCGGTCGATACTCGCACGGAGCTGTTGCTGCAGCAGGCCATGGCAGCCTTGCGTAGTGACCGGACTTCGTTCGTGATTGCCCATCGGCTCTCCACGATCCGAGATGCCGACGTGATCTTGGTGATGGAGGACGGCGCGATTGTCGAGCAGGGCACCCACGACGAACTGTTGGCTAGCCAGGGCGCCTACGCTCGGCTGTACGACGCTCAGTTCCGGGCCGTGTCGCCCACCTCAGTCGCCACGGTGCCGGCCTGACCCGAAATGGAGACGACCCGTAGGCGTTCGATGCTCCACCAAGGCATCCGTTCACGGAGTGCAGTGGCATCGTCTCCGGTGGACTGGGTCCGGAGCGCCTACGGGCCGGGTGACTGCTGTGGATTCGCCGGCAGCTTACAGACGCTGCGCAGGAAAACCTGTCGGCAGTGGAGCTGCTAGCTAGCAGCCACCTCACAAGTCCCACAAGAATTCATTCTTCGGACCACCTCCTTTCCGTGTGGAACCAAAGTACGGCCTCGGCGGCCGTCGAACAAGGCATTAATCGTGACTTGCCGCCGGGGTACCAGCGGTTGAGGTCAGTGCGTACGACCGCAGCCAGGCAGCCGAATTGGCGGGCAGCATCCTGGCGGTCGGCTGTTGCTCGACGCTCGCGCTGGCGATCACGATCTCCTCGGCCGGCAGGCCGATCGGCTCGGGCCCGCAGTTGAGAACCACCAGAATGTCGGCGCGAGTGAAGGCTACGACGTCCGATCCCAGGTCGATCAAGGTGACGGTGTCCCCGGTCAGTCGGCATCGCTCCCGGAGCGCGGCGCGGTAGAAGTTCAGCGTCGAGAGCCGATCGCTTTCTTGAGCCGCGACCGTCAGCTCGGCCCAGTCGGCAGGCTGCGGAATCCACGGTGCCGCGCCGTCGGCCGGACCGAACTCGAACGGCGGTGCGTCGCCACCCCAGGGCAGCGGTACCCGGCAGCCGTCACGCCCGGCTTCGCCGGTGCGCAGCCACACCGGATCCTGGCGAAACTCCGGAGCGACCTCGACCTGTTCCAGACCCAACTCCTCGCCCTGGTATAGGTAGGTCGAACCCGGCAGCGCGAGGGTGAGTAGCGTCGCCGCTTTGGCCCGCGCCACACCGGTCGGCCCGCCGCCATACCTGGTGGGGTGCCGCACAATGTCGTGATTGCTCAACACCCACGTCGGCGCCGCGCCAACTCGCGCCAGCGCCGCGAAGGTGTCGGTGATGACCTGTCGAAACGACTTGGCTGACCACGGTGCCTCCGCCCACGCGAAGTTGAAGCACTGGCTGAGTTCATCGGGGCGGACATACCGCGCCATCGATTCCCGGGTCCGTGTCCAGGCCTCGGCGACGGCCACCCGGTCGCCGTCGTACTCGGCCAACACGCGGTGCCAGCGCCGGTAGATCTCACGAACGTCCGGCTGGTCCCACATCGGGCCCCAATCGAGGTGCTGGTCGATTGGCCCCTCGACGTGCCCGTAGGCCATGGTGGCCGACTCGGTGAACACCGCCGTGGCGGTTTCGGTCGTCGACCGGACGTCATCGGGCAGGCCGTCGGCCTTGATCAGCCCGTGCGCCACGTCAATGCGAAATCCGTCGGCGCCCCGGTCCAGCCAGAAGCGGAGCACCTCCTCGAACATGTCGCCAACTGCGGGATTGCGCCAGTTCAGATCGGGTTGCGTGGTGTCGAACAGGTGCAGGTACCACTGCCCGGGATTGCCGTCGGCCTCGATGACTCGCTCCCAGGCGCCGCCGCCGAAGACCGATTGCCAGTTGTTCGGAGGACGGTCCCCACCCGGGCCTACCCCGTCGCGGAACAGGTATCGCTCTCGGGCGGCACTGCCGGGCCGAGCGGCCAGAGCGTCTCGGAACCACTGGTGCGCGGAGGAGGTGTGGTTCGGCACGATGTCGACGAGCACCCTCAGATCCAGCGCATGGGCGGTCGCGATCAGCTGATCGGCGTCGGCGAGCGTGCCGAAGAGCTGGTCAACATCGAAGTAGTCGGTCACGTCATATCCATGGTCGTGTTGCGGCGAGGTATAGAACGGGGTGAGCCAGAGCGCATCGACGCCAAGGTCGCGCAGGTAGGGCAGTCGGGCGGTCACCCCGGGCAGATCGCCGACACCGTCGCCGTTGCCGTCGGCGAAACT
>JBOFLH010000174.1:0-2588 GCA_051657765.1 Nocardioides sp.
CCGGAAAGCGTTCAACAACTCCAGCCGGTCCACCGGATGGCTACGTCGCGACCACCATCCCCGCGACATCACACCGCCACCTCCACCAGCTCGCTGCCGGCGAACAGCTCATGAAGATCAGCCAGCATGCAGGCACACATACCCGCCTCATCGCCGACCACCTCCTCATGACCAGCGAGCAACGCACGTACCCGCCAACAACCAGCCTCGTCAACACACGCCTGCGCCACCGTCAACCACTGGCCACCCGCATCAACCCGCAACACCGCCAGATCGACACCGGTCGTGAGCTCCACCCACACCGCGTCCTCACCAGCCCGCCGCAACTGCCACACCAACACCGCGTCGTCCATCTCCGCCGCCTCAACCATCGACATCGCCTTCCCCTTTCTCTCCGAACGTTGCCCGTAGGGTATGCCTTACTGTACGTACAGGTCAACAGGCGTAAGGGTGTACGTTCGTAAGGGTGGTATAGCGCCTACGCTGTGCATATGCCGATTCAGCTCGACTCGCGAACGATTGACCGGTTCGCCCACACCCCGAAATACCGTCAGCTCGTTGACGCCTTGCGGCTCGCCATCGACGATGGTCGATTGCGACCGGGCGAAGAGTTGCCGGGCGAAGAGACGATCGCCAGAGACGTCGGCATGTCGCGCGACTCCGTTCGAAAGTCGCTGGGCGTCCTGGCGACGGAGGGATTGATTCTGCGGCGGTCAGGGGCTGGCACATTTGTGGCGATCAGACCCAAGAGACGCCAGCAGTCCGCGACCAGGTACGCCGACGCACTTGCTGTTCTAGAGCAAGACGGTGAGAGGCCGCTTACGAGCGCGTTCACGGAAGATCACGGCATTAGTTGGCAGCAGTTCCGCATCGAGATGGCCGTCACCAGGGAAGCGGCCACCGAGAAGGACGCCGAGTACCTGAGCATCGAGGTTGGCGATCCAGTCCTCCGCAGAGCATTCCGCAAGTTTGCGGACGATGAGGTCGTACAACTCCAGCGCTCCGCGATTCCTTGGGACTTGGTAGGGGACAGCGAGATTGGCATGGAGATCCAGAACCCGGACCGTCAGCCTTGGCCGTTGGGGACTTTCGGCGAGGTCTGGGATCTCGGGTGGCGAATTACCCGAGTCGTAGAAGACGAGACCGCTCGGAACCCGACGGATGACGAGCGTCGTGACCTAGAGATGGAAACACCCGGCCCCGTCATGGACGTGTACCGGGTGTTCTGGGGGCGGCCTCGTGATGACAAGCGTGCAGACTCTAGGCCGGTGGAGGTGTCACGGGTCATTGCGCCGGGAGCGGCCACGATTCTCCATCACGAGATCGATCTGCCCGACTCAAGATAAGTACTGAGCCTCACGCACATGGGTCTGCGCCTGCTCAACCGCCGCAGCCATAATGGCGCCTACGCGCCTAGCGCCACGAAGAAGGTCTGCACACTCGCTGATGTCCGTGTGCATGTGCACTCGCTCAAGATGTACCCGCATGTTGTTGGCCTCGCGGACCGCGACATCCAACTGCTCGAGTGCGCTATCGACCTCGTCGTGCACCGTCCGAACCGGGATCGTCTTCATGTATCCGATGATAGCCACGCCAGTACGTACAGGTCAACAGCCGAATGGCTGGGGAGGCGCGGCCATGATCGTCGTCGCCCACAGGACCCAGCTGGTCTGACTTTCAGACACACCCCACCAAAGCAGCGGCGCAGGAACCCGGGGGCGCGCGCCGATCCTCTACTCGCTCGGCACGGGACAAGCGTGCGGTAGCGGCAAGTTGGCAGTGCTGGACTCGCCATCGGCATTCTTCGTGCCACGCCAGCAGCAGCCGCAGGCATCGCAGACGAAGTACGGCCAGGCAGTGACGCTGCCGTGGCCATGCTCTCGTTCGTACTTCAGTTTGGCGTTGTAGGAACACGTCTCGCCCGGCGCAGTCTCCCAGCGGCCTTCCAGGCGGACCTTCCCGAACTGCTCGCAGCTGGGGCAGTTCACCGACAGCGGGTTCATATCTTCAAAGCCCATGGCTACGAGTGTGACTCACAGCTCCTCAAGCGGGGCTCGTGCCTCATCGAGGTCGGGGGCATCCAGCCGCCCCTGCGCTGCGGTCATTCCCAGTGCGCCGTCGCCGCCCTGGTCTCCGCCGCCACGCAGCCGCGCCGCCTCACCTAGTGACAGGCCCCTCAGCCCCCGACTTCGGCGACCTCCCAAGTGCCACACACCTCTTGCATTCTCGGCCCGAGCTGGCGAATCGCAGCGAATGCGGTCACGCCCAACAGAGCCTGTTGGGCCGACGTAGATCCGCATCTTCGGGGGCGTGTGGGGCAACCTCTCCGCCCCTGACGCCCCCCGGTTCGGGCGCCCCTTTGTTGCTCTCGCCCCTCGCATTGGGGGCGTCACGACCAGGGGCAGTTGGCCCTACGGGACCCGGGGCGAGGGGCGGGGGCGTTAGACGCGGTAGCGCTTTTCGCCGGTCTTGTTGTTGTGGACTCGTAGTTCGACGTCTCCGGGTTTCAGCTTGTTTCGTTTCGCCATGCGGCGGAGGAGGTCTTCGCAGTCGTCCTCGTCTTGTGGGTCGATCAGGACGTCGTAGGC
>JBOFLH010000175.1:0-3217 GCA_051657765.1 Nocardioides sp.
TGCTACGACCGCGTTCGAGGAACTCCTCACCGATCAGCTGCGAGTCCTCGGACCCGATCACCCCCACACCCTCACCACCCGCAGCCACCTCGCCGGCCTGCGCGGCCAAGCCGGCGACACTGCCGGTGCTACGACCGCGTTCGAGGAACTCCTCACCGATCAGCTGCGAGTCCTCGGACCCGATCACCCCCACACCCTCACCACCCGCAGCCACCTCGCCTCCTGGCGTAGGCGAGCCGAATAGCTCTCGGCTGATCCGGAGCCGCAGACAAGAGCGCGGCGTCCATGTGTCCCGCTACTGACGACCGATTTGGCCGAGCGACCCTTGGGCTTCGGCTAGTTCGGCTCGCAATCGAACACTGTCGCGGTCCGGGCCGAGGGGTGTGAGCGCTGCTTGTGCCAGGTCGCAATGCCGTGACGCCGATGCCTGGTCTCCTCTTGCTGCGTGAGCATGCCCGTGTAGCAGCGCTCCAGCCGCCGCAAAATGGGGCGCGTGCGCCTCGGCCTTGGGTGATACGCGGTCTAAGAACCTGGTTGCGGCACGATGGTCGCCCAGGGCAAGGCTGACCCTGGCCGCGTCTTCGTTTGTGCTGATGGGTGCTCGCTGGGTTCTTCGTCAAAGGCTGACCATGAGGATTGCGGCCTCGATGTCATGGGTCCACTGCACCGCGCACAAGCGAAGCCCGAGAACGGTGTGCGCCACGTCCGATTCGATCTCGATTGTGGTGTTCAAGACAGTGTCTGCGAGGTCTCCGGGCGTGCCATCAACTGCGGCTTCGTCGTTGACCAGCGTCGCGAGCGATGCGAGTTCGCCGACGATGACGTCAACGCACTCATCGTCACCGCGATCGCGGATCCGCTGAAGAGACTCGTTGAGCGTGGTCTCGGTAGCGTTGTACGCGGCCTGCAGCCCGGGCGTGAGCGTGCGACGGGCTTCGAGGTAGTGCAGACCTGATCGTCGGATCAATGCACCAAGGGCCGCGCCAACGTCGTTTAGCAGCGTGTCACCTTCCGCGTTCTGGTCGTCGTCGGGGAACCAGGTGGCGTACTTGGGACTGTGGATGTGGACGGAGGTCAGGACCTCGAAGGCCAGCGCTGGTTCACGTCGGCCGCGGATCGATGGGCAGACTAGGGTCGCGGGAAGGTAGAGGTCCTTGCGAACCTCTTGGATGGCGGTCGCGATCGGCTGTTGGGCTGTGACCCACTCGAGGACCGAGTCGCACTCGACGATGACGGCGAAGTCTGCGTGTGGCCAGTAGGACTCGTGAAGCTCGGTGGTGTCTTGGAGGACATCGGCCGTCACGTTCAGATCGGCCAATCGCCGCTCGACGTCTTCGACGATGTTGCGGAACCGCGCCCGCGATGCGCGTCGTGCTTCGGCCGTGACTCGTTCTACTGCCTGTGGGCGCGGCCCGGTTCGCGCAGCGCGTAGGAGGGTGCGAGGGTCCAGGACCTCGTTGGCCAACGCCGCCGCGATATCGGCGGTTTGGTACAGCAGTTCAGCGATTTCGGCGAGGGCTGGTGGGGGACCGGGAAGGCCGGCGAGTTCCCATTGCTCGGCCGACGTGACCTTCTCCACGTCGGTTGCAACGTCGCGCGCCCGGAACGACAGCTGGCGAAACGAACCGCTTTGGACCTGGTCGGTGATTTCGTACAGGATTGACGAGAGGACGGTGTGTGCGTGGTCGAGCTGCGTGCCTTTCGGGCCGGCCACTGGTGTCTCGTCGGTCGGGTCGCGGTCGGCCAGGTACTGGAGGCGGTCTCCTGTGCCGGGGATTACTTCCTGGACAAGGTGAACCCCGTCTTGGGGCGCTGTGAGCTGGTCGATGGCAGCGATCAGGTCCTTGCGTTCAGCGTTCGACGTGTCCCAGGTCCATGTCAGGAAATCGTCGCGCTGTGTCGTCCACAACGTCAGGAACACGTGGAGGAACGTCGCGACGCGGGGGAGTAGCGCTGTAACACGGGCAGCGTGTTCGCCGGGGGAGACGAACCCGAGTTCGTGGAGCACCAACACGCTGCGGGTCCGGTTCCAGTCCACCTCGAGGCTGGTGAGGGAGTACTCGTACCGGAGCCCCGATGCGCCGAGTTCGAGGTCGCCGATCGCGTGCGGCTGTCCACCGGCCCGCAGGGTTACGACGTCTGCCTTCTCGCAGCCGGGAACTGCTCGTAGAAGCAGTCGTGCGACAGCGACCGCTGTCTGTCTGGGTTCGGGGTTCAGGTCATCGTCGATGAACACCAGGCGAGCCTTGATGGCTGGCGTTTCGTCGATGATGGCGCGCTCTACTTCGTAAAGAGTCGAGAACCTGTCCCGGACCTTTGCGAAGACGGCGTCCTCGCCGCCGACAAGGGCGACGAGTTGGTGGGTGAAAGCGACCGACACCATCTGAGCGATCTTGGTCACGACCGCGAAGTCATCGACCGAGCACGACGACAACGTCTCTTGCAGCGGTTCGCCTGACCAGACCTTGGCTCCAAGGGCAGCAACCAGTCCGGGGTGGCCGTTGCGGCATGCCGCGAGGAGTGACGCGGCTCCGCCGGCAGTGTTCTGGTTCGCGAGGCCCGCGACGATCCGGTCGATGCTGATAGTGGCTACGAACTGGTTCCACAGGTTCGTCGGCTCGTCTGCGAGTGCTCGAAGTCTTGGCACGGCGGCCGCGACCGTCGAATTCATCCCGGGCGCCAGTTCACTGGTCAGGAGTGCCAAGTCGATAGTGATGGGCCATTGGGCTGGCGGGACGTCTTCCTCGAGGATGATGTCTCGCCACGTTCGTGCGTGCCGCAGGAAGTCCGAGCTCTTGAAGGCGTGCAGCACCGCACCCAACAGGTCCGACCCTAGGCTCGTCGCGTCCACTCGAGACACCACAGCCGCGATGACCTCGCCATCGACGTCGTCGCGCTCACGCAGCATCCCGACGATCAGGCGAGCGAGCTCGGACTCCGGGACACACTCGAATAGACGCCGCACGGTGGTCTGGAATGTCGGTGGCGGATTCTCATGCACCGCACAGGATAGTGTCCGGGACCGCATCAGGTGTAGTCCTGTCAGGTCGCCTGATGTCTCGACGATGAAGTGCTCGTCCTTCAAGCGGGCTGCAGCGCGCCGCACCTCGACGCTCGACAGGCCCAGCGCCGCTTGCGCGGCCTCGATCGAAAGCACCGCTCCGTGCATGTGCGCGGTCGTCGTGAGTCCCAGCAGCTGTACCGCGGCATCGGCATC
>JBOFLH010000176.1:0-1635 GCA_051657765.1 Nocardioides sp.
AGGATCTCCGCCGCATCGTCGACCTCATCGACCCGAACTGACGACACACCCGGCCGTCGCGGCGGATTGAGGTGGCCGAGGTCGAGGGGTCGCCTCGATTCGGGTGACGATCTTCGACGGGCACGACCTGGTGCGCGAACACCGGCGGCTTGACGGCCGGAAGAGCATCGACGGCCTGTGGTCAACGGTGGTGGTTCACCGGACTGACCTGCGACCGTGACGGGTCGAGCGGATCCTGGACTGTCACGCGACGGAGGTCCAGGGCGACCTGGACTGTCAGAAGATCCTGTCCGGGCCCGGGCAAGCGAACCGTGGTCGGCTCGAGGCCGCACCGCGGTGAACTGAACCTCACACCCGCACAGCACGACGGCGGGCATGACGGTCAGCAGCGGGTGGGACGGTGATCTTTACCAGCGTCGACTACGACAAGTTCCGCGCACTGTGCCTCACCCACGGCGCGACCCGGTTCGAGGAGCTGGCCAACGACGAGGCCAACGATCACATCACCCCGGAGAAGCGGATCCGTGTCGTGGGTTCCCGACCTCCGAAGCCACGATCGCCGAGCCGATCAGATCAACCTGCTGATCTCGCCCACTGGTAACGGGAAGACCTACCTCGCCTTGGCACGCGGGACAGCGGAGCCGACTCGCGAACCGAGCCCGCACGGACCGGTCGGGCGGAAGACGGCTATCGGTGGCGCCGATGTCGAGATGCAGCGGAACCTGCGCGGCCCGCCGATACGGAATCTTGCACCGACCAACGGGGCGGCGGATCGCCTTGAAAGCATGGTCGTCAGATCCGGCTGATCAGCAGGTACCGCTCGTCTTTGATTTCCTTACCCCAGTACACGGCCTCAGGCATGGGCCTTACCGCGACTTCGGTATGAACGGTCCGTACGATCCTGTCGGCTTCGACCGCGGTAAGTCCGGCGCCCGGCGCCCATCGGCCCTCGATGAGTACGGCGATTCCGCGCGGCTTGAGCAGGCTGGCCCACCTAGCGAACACGGCCATTGGCTCGGGCATCGCCCACAGCACGTGTCGGCTCAGGAGCACATCGTATGAAGCCGGTTTGAGCGCCGGATCAGCGGCATCGCCGACTGTGAAAGTCGCTTCGGGCACCTTGGCCCTCGCCCGCTTGATCAGTTCCGGAGAGAAGTCGAGGCCGTCAACGCCGTACCCCTCATCGGTGAGCAACCGAGTCAGGGTGCCGGTGCCGCAGCCGAGGTCCGCGATCCGAGCGGGTGCGAGCGGAAGCACGTCAAGCAAGAGGCGCCTCCACGCCGCGCGCGTGCACGGGTCGGCCAGCCCGTGGTCCGCTTCGTCGTCAAAGGCAGCGGCCTCGTGATCCCACAGTTCCCGAGCCATAGTTCGACCCTAGCTCGAGTGACCGGGAGGTCTAGCCCTAACCTGGAGCAGGTCATTCACGCGTTTCCGGCCCATCCGGCTATGTCACATAGCGATGGCCGTTGTGCAAGATTCGCTGCATCTCGACAGCAGAGATTGTCGATAAAACGACTTAGCCATCAATCTACTCAGAGCTCTTGCCGGTCTGCTTGGCCCGCATCTCTCGGTACTGCCGGACCCGTTCCGCACGCTCGGCGGTGTCGAGTCGGGCCGCCTGCTCCAAGGTCGGAG
>JBOFLH010000177.1:0-2876 GCA_051657765.1 Nocardioides sp.
CACGACGACAACCGACTGTGGACCGCGTTCGGTCCGACCAACGTGGCGATCCATCGGGTTTCGACAGCGATGGAGCTTGGCGATGTCCAGGTCGCCGTCGCCCTCGGCCCGGACATCGACACCTCCGGCATGCCAGTCGAGCGGCGCGTACGGCATGCGCTAGAAGTCTCGCGGGCTCTGAGTAGCGCGAATAGGCGAGATCAAGCACTGGCAACACTTCTACAGGCCGAGAGAGCCGCGCCAGAACAGGTTCGCTACCACTTCCTGAGCCGCCATCTGGTCCAGACGTGGGTGAGGAACGAACCTGGCCGGCCGGGGTTCCATCTCGCGGGCCTCGCCGAGCGCCTCAATGTCGTCTAGCAGCGGCGCACCGGCTCTAGGGTGAACGCTATGACGCCTTCGATGTCCCAGCCCCGCGTAGCGGCAGGTGCGCTCTTCTTCGACGAGCAAGGTCAACTGCTTCTGGTGAAGCCGACTTACAAGGAAGGTTGGGAGATCCCTGGTGGCTACGTAGAAGCCGGCGAGACTCCTATCGAGGCGTGCGAACGAGAAGTGACTGAGGAACTCGGGCTCACACGCAAGGTGGAGCGTCTCCTCGTTGTGGATTGGGCGCCCGCCGACAACGAGGGCGACAAACTGCTATTCGTCTTCGACGGTGGCATCCTCATCGCGGACGAACTGTCGGCAATCTCTCTACCACCTGATGAACTTGAACGCTTCGGCTTGCACCCTCAGTCCGCGCTCAAGGGCTTGATGATTGACCGCTTGGCCAAGCGCGTCGCGACGGCACTCGATGTCCGAGGACGCGGGGACATGGCCTACCTAGAGCACGGCACACCGACGCAACCCCTCTCTACGGACTGGTGGACTACCGACGACGTGGCATCGTTCCTCGATGTGTCACCGTCAACAGTCCGGGCCTACATGGCACGGGAACAGATGCCCGAACCCGACCGACGCATGGGCCGACTCCCCCTTTGGCGCCCCGCCAGCATCCGCCGCTGGCACGAGCAGCGGCCACGCAAACCAGCAGGCCCGCGCGCATCAGCCTAGACCCTTGGACACTCCCCACCTGGACAATGCATGGGTGTCAGCGAATCGTCGCTTCTTATCTCTTCAATTGATAGGCGGCGGAGCCGCCACCCTTGCCTGGTACACGCTCGATTTGATTGCTGCTCATAAGCCCTTGGAATATCACTTTTACTTTGTTCTCAGATCCAATTCCGGTCAATGCGCGCACAGTACGATTATTGATTTCTTCGTTCGTCTTCAAGTGTTCCATGATAATCTCTTCCGGAGTCCCGAGTCGTTCATGGCGAATATTGACTAGAACGGCATTAGGCGATTGCGAGATCAATGGATCCTTTAGTTTCAACTTTTTCATTGCCTCGAAGGCGGTGTTAAGTCCTTCACCAACATCTTTGTTCGGTGGGTCAGGAAATTTGTTTATGAGTCGAACAATCATACCGTTTCTAGAAAAGCGTTCTGTTAAAATATTGTTCTCGGTGATATGGGCAGGGAGACGGCCTGGACTCTCGACCTCGATTCGATTGTCGAAGATGCGTACGTGAATATCGTCAGCGAATTCATAGTCTCTGTGAAGGACAGCGTTCGCAATAATCTCGTGGAGTGTCTCAACAGGGTAGGTGGCCCTCCGGAGCCCCTTTTCCGTTAGGACGCTAACCTCCTCTACGAGCGAGGTGACCTTGGCAACAGCGTTGCTTATCTGATTGTAAAGGCACCCTTCAATCGTAATCGGCGTGAAGGCAAGTTGTTCTCTTGAACCTTCAGCATCCGTCGTCTTGTATCGATATATCTTGATTGATGAACGCTTGGGTAGATAAATTTGAGGTTCGTCCGAGAAGAGGAGGAGACCAGCCACAGTTGTCAAACCCCCTGCAATGAGTTGCTGTTTGCGAAGCCAAGCCTCTGGCTCGCCTGTCGGCACTACCTGCAACATGAAGTCGATGACTACCGAACTGTTGGTGACTTCATCTAGTGGAGCTTGAACCGGCTCGGTCTCAAACGAGTGAAGCCCTTTCGCTCTTTCTAACCTCCTAAGTGCTTCATCGGTGAGAACCGGGAGGCTCTGCGCCCCCCGCCGCACATACACCTTGCCATCTTGCGCTCGTTTGATAACGCCAGACTTTGCTATAAGCACGTGAAGAACTAAACCTGACCTAGATGGATGCTTATAGAATTCGTATTCGAATCCTTCTCCTAATGGAAAAAGGTCGCCCAATACTTGAAGGTGAGCATTGGCGTTTTCAACATCCTCGAAGCCGTTCCAAGTCAGTACACCGCCGTTCTCATCTATCCCAACGTAAAGATCTCCGCCTTCGGCGTTAGCCAGAGCACTCATGGCCTTCGATAGCTTCGTGGGCGTTACCTGGGTAGCTTTGACCTCGGTGAAGTGACCCTCAACAAGCGCGAGAAGGCGCTCGGCATCACTGTCGTTGACCTCAACTACATCGATCGCCACCGGATCTCCTGTCAATAGCCTGCCGGCCCGAACCAACCAAGGGCTACCGGGCCCCCTGCGGCTGGTCGTCGATCGGCGGGGGCATCTGCCCATGGCCTTCGCTACGAACAGCTACCTACCTTAGCGAACGGGTTCGACTCCCCCCAGAACGGGTTCCAGACGATCCGATTCGAGCCCGATCTGCAGAATGCGTGCAGAAGTTTGAGATCCGAACGCGCCGATACGCCGCCTGACCTGCACAAACGTAGCTGGGCACCACCGCCCTCCGGAGGCGGGGGCGCAGGTTCGAATCCTGCCGGGGGTACCACGCTCAAGACGGGCTCTGACCAGCGGAAACATGACCTGGCTCTTCTCCCGACCATGTCCGGCCAGATCCGGCAAGACGCGATCGAAT
>JBOFLH010000178.1:0-2709 GCA_051657765.1 Nocardioides sp.
GCTGGGGGTTGGGCTGCCGGTTGGGCTGGCGGTTGGGCTGGTGCTGGGGGTTGGACTGGCGGTTGGGCTGGTGCTGGGGGTTGGGCTGGTGCTCGGAGAAGAGCTGACCGTCGGGCTGGGGCCGGGCGAGGCGTTGCCATTCGACGGTGCCGGACCGGCTGGATTCGGCTCGGCCGCCGCGTGGATCGTGGCGGGGTGGTCGCCGGCACCGGCCGAGGATGCGGGGATGCTCGGCCGGGCATCCCCGTAGGACAGCGGTTGTCGAGCCGCGACCACGGCTGTGGCCGGACTACCATCTGCAGCGCCGTAGTCGGCCATGATGGTGAGCACTAGCGTCACATACGCCTGACTATGGTTGTAGCGATAGATCGCTCCACGCTGCCCGCTGACCGTCGACAGATCCCCGGAGCCAGCGCAGAGGTAGATCGCCGCAGCCAAGGCCGCGTCGTCGATGTCTTGTGGATTGCGGATGTCGTCTCCGTCGGCGTCCACGCCGACCAGTGACCAGGTCGACGGGATGAACTGCATCGGGCCGACCGCACGATCCCATCGAGCGTCATCGTCGAGGTCGCCACCGTCGGTATCGGTGATGGTGGTTACCCCCGAGGATCCGTCCAGAGCAATGCCGATGATGGGTGGACTCACCAGGCCACCGGTCGAGATCGAACTCGCGCCAAACTGTCCATGATTCGACTCCACCTTGCCAATCGCGGCGATCAGTTCCCAGCCGATCGCGCAATCGGGGTCGGCCGCGTTGATCACCGTCTCCGCGCGCTGGTACGCCGCCAGCGCCGTCGGAGGAATACCGAGATCGCTGGCCAACGAGCGGGCCGGATCATCGGTGACACCGAGCAAGGAGCCACCGGTTTCCGTGGCGGTATCGGCAACGACCACGCCGGGCGCCAGGCCGTCGTCCGAGGTCAGGGGCGGCGCCGGCCAGCGGCTGTCGTTGGTCACCGACGCCGGCGCCAGCAGAGCTGAGACCGGCACCATGGTGCCGTCGGGAAGCGCGTACCGATCGGTAGCGAACCAGTCGCCGGCCGCAAGTATGGTCGGCGCCACCGCGGTGGGAATCAGGGTCAGGGTGATCGCCATTGCCGCGAGTCGACCCAGCGTTGGTCGAGCAGCCGTCGATCTCCGCGCTCCGGAAACCGTGGTCACGGGTACCCGCGCTCGTCTCGCGGCTCGCCCCGTTGCCTTGGCGTGCTTGCCCATTGTCTTCTCCCGATAGTGACTGCTATGGACGTTCACGAACCCGGAAAACTTGCTGCTACCTATCGGACGCAGCTCACCCGCCGGAGTGACGCTAGTTGTGCGACTTTCTCTCTCCTTCTTCAAGACGGCCGATGGCCGGCTCTGATACCAGTCGCGTGCCGTATCCTCAGCGCAACCCGACAACCGACCGATTCGTCGGTTAACGGTACCCCCGCCGTGGTGATGGTGGGGAGGAATCAGCGACAATGACCTGGTGATCACAACCAGACGGACGGCAGCTTCCGGAGTCTGGTTCGATCGCGGCCGAGCGGTCACGCCCGGTGGTGTGAACTCACCAGTTCGCGCGTTTACCGCGGTCGGGGGACAGCCTCGGTTCATTCGGTCGGCGGCCGGCGCGTGGCTTACTGACGTGGATGGCAATCGCTACGTCGACCTGATCTGCTCCTGGGGCGCGATGTTGTTAGGGCACGCGCATCCCGAGGTGCAGGCCTCGGTGACCGCAGCGGTGGCTCGGGGTACCTCCTATGGCGCGCCGGCCGAACCGGAAATCGAGCTTGCCGAAGAGGTAGTGGCGCGGACGCCGGTAGAGCAGGTCCGCCTGGTGTCCTCCGGGACCGAGGCGACCATGTCGGCGATCCGGCTGGCGCGGGCTTTCACCGGCCGTGATGTCGTGGTCAAGTTCGCCGGGTGCTATCACGGGCATGTCGACTCGCTGTTGGCCGCCGCCGGCTCGGGATTGGCGACCTTCGCCGTGCCCGGCACGCCGGGAGTGCCGGAGTCGTCCACCGCGCTCACCATCGTGCTTCCCTACCACGATCGGGCAGCCATCTCGGCCGCCTTCGCTCAGCACGGCGACCGGATCGCCTGCCTGATCACCGAGGCCGCCCCGGGCAACATGGGGGTGGTGCCGCCCGAGCCGGGCTTCAACGGTTTCCTAGCCGACATCTGCCGACGCCACGGCGCCCTGTTCGTGTCCGATGAGGTGATGACCGGAGTTCGGGTCTCCCGACTGGGCCAGTGGGGTCTGGACGGTGCGGGGGAGGGCTGGCGACCGGATCTGATGACCTTCGGCAAGGTCATGGGCGGTGGCCTGCCGGCGGCAGCCTTCGGTGGACGCGCGGACATCATGGCGCAGTTGGCGCCATTGGGACCGGTGTATCAAGCCGGTACCTTGTCCGGCAATCCAATCGCGACCACGGCCGGACTGATCACCTTGCGCCTGGCCACTGAGGAGGTCTACGACCACCTCAATGCCGTGGCCGTCGAGCTCATGAGTGCGGTGGCCGCCGTGTTGTCCGCGGCCGGTGTGCCCCATGTCATCCAGGCTGCCGGCACGATGTTCTCGGTGTTCTTCGCCGATCGGCCGGTCCGCGACTTCGCCGGCGCCTCCGCCCAGAACACGGCTGCCTTCGCTGCGTTCTTTCACGCCATGCTCGAGCGCGGGGTCTATCTGCCGCCATCCGCATACGAATCGTGGTTCCTCTCCGCAGCCCA
>JBOFLH010000179.1:0-5123 GCA_051657765.1 Nocardioides sp.
GTGCGGCACGACGGCGACGATCCATATCTGGTGGTCGCGGCCGACAAGGGGACCGCGACCTTCTCCGACATCGCCAATCGGATCTCCCGGGCCCACCAGTTCTGGTTGGGTGACGCGTTCGCCTCGGGTGGCTCGGTGGGCTACGACCACAAGGCGATGGGCATTACCGCGCGCGGCGCCTGGGTCTCGGTGCAACGACACTTCCGGGAGATGGGCATCGACTGTCAAACCCAGGACTTCACCTGTGTCGGCATCGGGGACATGTCCGGGGACGTGTTCGGCAACGGGATGTTGTGCTCGGAGCACACCCGGTTGGTGGCAGCGTTCGACCACCGCGACATCTTTGTCGACCCGACCCCTGACCCCGCGACGTCGTATGCCGAGCGCGCCCGGCTCTTCGCGTTGCCGCGGTCGTCGTGGCAGGACTACAACCGCGAGTTGATCTCCACCGGCGGTGGCGTGTTCTCACGCTCGGCCAAGTCGGTGCCGGTAACCCCGCAGTTGGCCGCCGCACTCGGCATCGATCCGGCGGTGCGGCAGGCTACCCCGGCGGAGTTGATGAAGGCGATCCTGCAGGCGCCGGTGGACCTGTTGTGGAACGGTGGCATCGGCACCTACGTCAAGGCGACCGCAGAGACCGACGCCCAGGTCGGCGACAAGGCAAACGACGCGATCCGGATCACCGGGGCCGACCTGCGGGCGCGTTGCGTGGGGGAGGGCGGCAACCTGGGCCTGACCCAGCTCGGCCGGATCGAGTACGCCATGACCGGGGCCAGTGGCCTGGGGGGGCGGCTCAACACGGACTTCATTGACAACTCGGCTGGCGTGGACACCTCCGACCACGAGGTGAACATCAAGATCCTGCTCGATCGAGTGGTCACCGCCGGTGACCTGACCGGCAAGCAACGCGATCAGCTCCTGGCTCGGATGACCAGCGAGGTCGGCGCGCTGGTGCTGCGCGACAACTACGAACAGAACCTCGCCCTGGCCAACGCGGTAGCCAACGCGCCTGACCTACTGCACGTGCACGCCGAGATGATCAACAGTCTGGAACGAAGCGGTGTCGTGAACCGGGAGCTGGCCGGTCTGCCGACGGCCAAGGAGATCAGGAGCAGGCTGGAGCGCCAGGAAGGATTGAGTGTTCCAGAACTGTCGGTGCTGCTCGCCTGGACCAAGATCGTCTTGGCCGAGGAGTTGTTGGACTCCGATCTGCCGGACGACCCGTTTCTACACAGCGACCTGGTGGCGTACTTCCCGACCAAGATGCGGAAGAAGTATCACCAGCAGATGGTGGCGCATCCGCTGAAGCGGGAGATCATCGTGACCCAGGTGGTCAATGATCTGGTCAACGGGGCCGGGATGACCTTTCTCACCCGGCTGAGCGGGGAAACCGGGGCAACCGCCGCGGAGCTGACCACGGCCAACTTCGTGGCGCGAGAGATCTTCGGTTCACTCGCTTGGCGCGATGAGTTGACACATTGGGACAACAAGATCAAGGCAGATGTCCAGACCCGGATGCGCATCGAGATGCGGACCCTGGTCGAGCGCGCGTCCCGATGGCTGGTCACTCGACGGCGATCGCCTTTGGATAGCGCCGCGGTAGCGGAGTTCTTCACCGGCCCGGTGCAGCAAACGATGGCCGGGTTGCCGGACTTGATGGTCGGCCGGGAGCTGGTGGCCTACGAGCGCCGCCGGGACCGGCTGATCGGGCGAGGGGCTCCGGAGGACCTGGCGGCACGGACGGCGGCGTTCTCTCCGGCCTACATGTTGTTGGGCATCGTGGAGACCGCGGTCCGACACCAGGTTGCTCCCGAGCAGGTGGCGCGGTTGCACTTCGCGGTGGGGGAGGGTCTCGGGTTGCCGGACGTCCTGGGCCGGATCATCGCGTTGCCGCGCGAGGACCGCTGGCAGACGATGGCTCGGGCGGCGCTGCGTGAAGAGCTGTACGACGTGCACGGGCAACTCACCGATCAGGTGCTAGCGGCGGCAAACGACGGGGAGACCAATGCCACCGCCCCGCTTGAGGCCTGGTGCTCGACGCACGCCGCCGTGGTGACGCGGGCCCGCGACACCCTGGCTGAGATCTGTGCCGACGAGACCGCGGACCTGGCCCGGATGTCGGTGGCGCTGCGGGTGGTGCGCGGACTGGTCACTACCCGGTAGAACTCAGGTGCCAATAGCGCCACGTCGCCCGGGTGGGCATTGACTCGCGCACCGCCGATCGCCTGTGGCGGTTGGTCTGACGCCCAGCGGTGGTTTGGTCGTGCTAATGTCCAGCCACGTTCCAACCGGGGGACGATTTGTCTGGGGGTTGACACCATGAACAAACGTAGACGAATCCTCTTGTATGTGCTGATTCCGCTGGTCCCCATGCCGTTGTATCTCGCGTTCGGAGTGGTCGAATTGACCATTTGGATCGCGCTGATCGTCGGCTGGTTCGTGGCTTTCTTTACCTGGGCCGGAGATGACTCGGCCGCCACAAAGTGAGCAAGCTTGACACGAGCGAGTGATCCAGACCGAGATCTATGTCGACGAATCCGCACCTCGCTCCGATACAGGTGGCACAACGAGTGGCACACGGACTGGTGTCAGCAGTTATACCTCACCAAATGCCGCACGCTCCCTACCCGGTTCGAGTAGGGAGTGTGCTGTTCCGAGACTTGGTCAGTCGAGGCCCGGCCAACGGTTGAGTGGACCGCCTTGGTGACCCGGCCTTGCTTGTCGAGGAAGGTGAGGGTGAGCCCTCTGGCCAGCTTCAGGTCGCTGAGATAGTTGCCCTTGGCGTCGAACTTTCCTGGATAAGGGTCCCTGGTGGTGCCGGGAAGTACCGCGCTAAACCCGGTCGTCACCGGATCGATGGGGATCGTGATGTCGGACGAGAGGCCGGTCAGGTTGAGCGTGCCGGTAACTCGCACCTGAGTGGCTGCCTCGACTCGAGGACCCGCTTGATCGGTGTAGCCATGTAGGACCGGGTAGAACGTGCCTTGCTCTCCGCCGCCTGCCCAGGTGACGGCGTAACGATTGAGATCTCGCTCCGGATTCTTGGGGTCGTAGGTGCCGCAGCCGCTACCGCCGCCGCCGGGGCGCTGTCGTCCGTCCCGGTTCGAGCGCGATGTCGTCGCACTCAACGCTGTTGGATCGGCCGAACCATCGAGCGAAGCGTTTCCGGTGGGGAGTTCCTGGTCAACGATGAGTCGCATGGTGGGCGGATCGTCCGGGCTGCCCACGCCAGTCGCCCCTATTTTTGCTGCCTTGGTCACAAAGGACGGGACGATCCCAGTGGCGTAGGCGACACCGCCGCCGATCAGGGTGGCGGTGGTCAGGCCGGCCACCGAGTACCTCATCTTGCGGCTCCGCCGTGACTTTCCGACCGGCGTGGCCAGAATCGACTCCAGCGCGGTGGCAGACCAGTGCGCGTCCAGTGGAGCCACCTTCGGGCGGATTGCTTCAAGCGTGGTCAGGTCGATGTGGTTCATGTCAACTCCTGGATAGCGATGGTTGGTGGAACGAGATCAAACGATTCGTCGGTGGCGTTCAGCGCCGCGCAGGCCCTGCTGAGCCGCTTGCGGAAGGCGGCCGGCTTGATGCCGAGCACGTCGGCGGCTTGACTAGCGCTCAAACCGTCCCTGGCGATCAGGAGCAGTGCCTCTTGCGACGGTTGGTCCGGACTCGGTTGCGGACCACCTTGCGCGCAGTGACCAAGAGCCAACCGATCGCCGGCCCGGGGACCGACTCCCAGCGCCGCCATGCGGCCAGGAAGGTCTCGGCAACCACGTCGTGCGCAGCTTCGTCGCCGACGTGTCGGCGGGCGAACGCGAGAACACGCGGCGCCTCGGTCTGCCAGCAGGCCGTGAAGCGTTCGTGAGATGTGCTCATGCCCAGTAGTGTCCGGCACCCCGGCGGGTGTGACTCGGGCTTCTGCCAAGTCGGGGACGAGTCCCGTTTCCGCCTCGCCGTGTTCGGCTCAATTGCGCGTACGGGCGACGAATTGCGGCACGGTCGCGGTGAAGGTCTCTAGCTGGCCTTGGCTTTCGCCTTGGCGCCTCGTTTGGGCGGCTTCTTGGCTGACTGCTCCGCCCCCGTGTTGTCGGTAGCCTCGCCGCGAGCGGACTTCGCGGCCTCGACAGAGCGCTGAAGCGCGGCCAGCAGATCGACTACCTCGCCGGAGGACTTGGCGGCGGTGGCCGTCTTCTTCACCTCGCCACCGGCGATCTTGTTGCGCACCAGCGCCTCGACGGCACCGGCATAGTCGTCCTCGAATTCGCTGGCGTCGAAGTCGCCGGCCAGCGTCTCCACCAGCATTCGTGCCATCGCGACTTCGGCGTCCTTGACCTCCCCGACGTCCACCGAGAAGTCCGGTGTGCGCACCTCATCGGGCCACATCATGGTTTGCATCACGATCACGTCGTCCTTGACCCGGAGCACCGCGACGCTGGTGCGCTGTCGGAGCGCGACCGTGACCACTGCCATCCGGTCTGCTTCCTGCAACGCCTGGCGAAGCAGCGCGTAAGGCTTGGCGCCGGACTTCTCCGGCTCGAGATAATAGGACTTCTCCAGCAACATCGGGTCGATCTGATCGCTGGGTACGAACTTCTCGACCGCGATCTCCCGACTCGAACTCATCGGCAGAGAGGTCAGATCGTCATCGGTCAAGATCACCATCTCGCCGTCTTCGGTCTCATACCCCTTGGCGATGTCGGCGTACTCGACTTCCGCGCCGTCGATGGCGCAGATCCGCTGATACTTGATCCGCCCGCCGTCGGCGGCATGCACCTGACGGAACGCCACATCGTGGCTCTCGGTGGCGGCATAGAGCTTCACCGGCACGCTGACCAGGCCGAAGGAGACGGCGCCTCTCCAAATCGCACGCATGAGCGAAAGCGTACCCAAAGCTCGCGTTCTCAGTGCCAGTAGCGGGGTCGGGCGCCTATCCTCCGGGCCGCCGTAGGTGGAGAATGCTCCCCATGCGTCCAATGCTGGCGACCAAAGGCACCCACCTACCGGTGGGCACCGGGTGGGTGCACGAGGTAAAGTGGGACGGCATGCGCACCCTGGTCCGGGTCGAGAGTGGCGCGTCCGATCGGCCAGTACGGGTCTGGTCGAGGAACGAAAACGACGTCACC
>JBOFLH010000180.1:0-8921 GCA_051657765.1 Nocardioides sp.
CGGCGTTCGCCGCCGAAGGAGCCGGTCGCGAACTCCCGGTCGAGGTCCCACAACGTCAGGCCGTGGTTCTCCACCTCGAGGTCCGGGTGACTGCGCTGGCGGTATTCGAGCGGGTCGGTGTCGGCCATCACGTGACCACGCACCCGGTAGGCGTGGATCAACTCCTGGACCCGGGCTTGCTTACTGATCTCGTCGTCATGGGAGGCGGCGATGTCGTTGGCCCAGTGGATCGGCTGGTATGGAATCCGTAGCGAGCGGAAGATCTCGTCGTAGAAGTCGTTGTTCCCCAACAGCAACTGGTGGACATGGCGCAGGAACTCGCCGGACTGCGCGCCTTGGATCACCCGATGGTCGTAGGTCGACGTCAGAGTCATGACCTTGCTGATCGCGTTGCGCGTCAAGGTCTCCTCGGACGCGCCCTGCCACTCGGGGGGGTACTCCATGGCGCCGACCCCGACGATAGCGCCCTGGCCCACCATCAGCCGCGGCACCGAGTGATTCGTGCCGATCGTGCCCGGATTGGTCAGCGTGATCGTGGTGCCCTGGAAGTCGGCGACGGTGAGCGAATTGTTTCGCGCCTTCACCACCATCTCTTCGTAGGCCGTCCAGAACGCGGCGAAGTCCATGGACTCGGTCGCCTTGATCGACGGCACCAGGAGTTGCCGAGTGCCGTCGGGCTTGGCCATATCGATAGCCAAGCCCAGGTTCACGTGCGCCGGGGTGATCAGATTCGGTTTGCCGTCAATCAGGTCGAACCCCACGTTCATTGCGGGGTTGGCCTTGAGCGCCTGGACCAGTGCATAGCCGATGAGATGGGTGAACGACACCTTGCCGCCGCGCGCGCGAGCCAGGTGATTGTTGATCACGGTGCGGTTGTCCCACAGCAACTTCACCGGAACCGCACGGACCGAGGTCGCGGTCGGCACCGCCAGCGATGCCTCCATGTTCTGCACAGTCCGGGCGGGTGCGCCCCGCAGAACGGCGTAGGTCGGTGTGTCATTGGCTGCGGGGATGGTGGCCGGTGGCGGTTCCTTGGGAACCGGCGCCGCGTTCGACGGCGCACCGACCGCGGCCCCCTGGCCCTGTCCTCCCGGGCACTGTCCTCCCGGGCACTGTCCTCCCGGGCCCTGTCCTCCCGGGTTCGTTGCTGGCTGGCTGGGCATGGGAACGGCGGCGGAAGCGTGTCGTCCCGGCGTTGAATTGGCCTGGGCGGCGGCAGCGCCGGCTGGCGAGGGGGTGGCCAAGGCGGCTGAGCTGGCCTCACTCGTCCCATTCGTTGCGACCCGCCCGTCGCGGTCGCCGTTGGCAGGATTGTTCACGAAGTACTGCGCCCACGCGGGGTCCACGCTGGTCGGATCCGCGAGGTACTTCTCGTGCATCTCCTCGACCAGCCACTCGTTGGCTCCGAAGTCGTCGGACGGTTCGGAGTCGAGGTGAGAGGGGGAGCGTTGATCCAGGCCGGGTGCGTCGGCTCCGGGGGATTGCGGCACGGCTCGTTTCGCCTCTTCCGTTTCTGCGCGCTGTTCGGGTGTGGTGAGTTCCACACAACGTGGTGCACTCACCGTAAGCCGGGCGTGCCGATCGGAGCGCCCGGTGATTAAGGCTAGTCGCACATCGCCGCAAATGCAGGCTTAGGGTGGGTGCGTGCACAGGGTGTCTTACCCTGATGCAGCTCCGGTCGTCAACGAAAGCACTAGCCCCCATGCGCTCGTCCCTTAGAAAACCAACCCGTGCGGTCCGCGCGAGGGTGTTGCTCGCCACCGCGCTCGCCACACTGATGACGGTGACATCAGCGTGCAGCGGCGACGCGCCGAAGTCATCACCTCCGAACCGATCCACGCCGTCGGCTTCGCCTGAGGCGCCCGAGCTGGTCACTCGAACCGATCTGGGCGAGATCGCTGGCCGGCTGTCTACCGAGCAGCGTCAGCAGGTCACTGATGCCGCGACCGAGGCGGTGGAGTCCTACACCGACTGGGCTTACCTAGGCGGCGACTACCCGCGCAGCACCTGGGACTTTCCGGCCCCCGGCTTCTCCAAGGAGGCCAGCGACCGCCTGCGACGAGATGTGAAGTTGGCCACGAACGCCGACATCGGGGCGGACATCGTCGAGGTCTCCGCGGTCCGCCGCCGGGTGATTGTCGACATACTGGCTCCCGCCGGCAAGCCCGCTGGTCTGACCGCCCGATTCGGGGTGGTGTTCGACACGAAGAGGGAATCGGCCGACGACTCCAGAGTCACGGTCAAAGGACGGTTGCTGCTGGTGCCGCAGCGTGCCGGGGCAGCGTCGAAATGGCAGGTCGTCGGCCACTACTTGACTAAGGAGACGGCGTGATTCGAGGTCGACTTTCGTGGGCGAGGCGACTCGTCGTCCTCGCGTTGGTGTTGTCTTCGCTGGCAGTCGCTGTGCCCGATTCCGAGGTTGCGCCGACCGACTTCGTGCTAGTCAAGCTCGAGCGGTCGGCCGCAATCGATGCGGGCGACCCGATGATCTGGATCCTTGCGGTTGGCTCGGATGCTCGTCCCGGCGAAAACATGTTCCGGGTGCGCGGCGATGCCCTGCAACTGGTCGGCATCAACACCAGCACGGGCGCGGCCAGCGCGATCGGCATTCCTCGGGACTCCTATGTGCCGATCCCAGGGGTCGGCTCGAACCGGGTCAATGCCGCGCTCTACTACGGTGGCCCGAAGCTGATTGGCCAGACGGTCGGCAACCTCATCGGGATACAACCCGACTACGTGTTCGTGGCCAGATTCGAGTCGTTCAGCCGACTGGTCGAGTACATCGGACCGATCACCGTGCGCAATCCGGTGGCGTTCAGCGACTCCAACCTGAAACCCAAAGCGTTCCCACCAGGCAAGGTCACCTTGGGTCCCTATACGGCGCTTGCGTTCTCCCGCATCCGCAAGACGCTGATCCGCGGCGACTTCGACCGGTCGGCCAACCAGCAACGCACCATGCGTGGTATCCAGGCCAAGGTAGCCGCCCGCTCCGGGCAGCCGGGCTTCATCGAGGGCGGGGTGCTATCGGTGATCAAGAACACCCAGACCAATGTCAATCCCTCGGAGCTCTTCCGAATCGCGTATGCGGTGGCACAAGTCAAGCCCGCCAAGGTCACCACCTGCATTCTCCAGGGCGGCATCGGCAACGTCGGCGGGGCGAGCGTGGTGCTCCCGAACGTCAGTCTGGCCAAGCGGTTGGGTGATCGAGCTCGCCGAGACGGCACCCTGGAGTCCTGCGGCTAGGCGTCTGGGTCGTTCGCTCGTCAATGGCAGCTCGGCGAGAGCGAAAGTCTCGACGAATGTGCTAGTCGGCTCAACTGGTGAGCCCCAGAAACACCAGGAGCGCGCGGTTGAGCCGGACAAGATCGGTCTCGGCGAGTTGGCCGAGATGATCGCGGACATTTCCTCGCGGCATCGTGGTGACCTTGTCCACCATGATCTGACTTGGCTGCTCGATCCCGGTGGCCTTGGTGGGCTGCACGGTGATCCGGATCAATGGCGCCTCGACCGGATTGGTCGTGAGTGGGCACACCGCAACCGAAGCGGTTGCGGCAAACCGATCGTCCTGGACGATGACCACAGGTCTCGGCTTCCCGGTGTAGGTGCCACGTGCGGCAGCAGTGTAGATATCACCCCGCTTCACTCGGCCTGCCTCACCCGCCGGGCTCCGCTTCGGCGTCCCAATCGATGGAGATGGCATCCACGAACGCCTGGTCATCGGATTCCTGCTCGCTCGCCGCGACGGCGGCCGACTGACGGTGAGCTTCCGCGACGAACTCTGGATCCCGGACGTCGGGCACCCAGATCTGAACAGGTCTGAGGCCCTGATCACGCAAACGCTGGCGATGTTCGCGTACCCGTTCTCGTGTACTGGCCATGCAACCAATGTTACATGTAACGTCGTCCTTCGGCAACGAGGCGGAGAGCGTTACACCACCGGAGGGTGCGCCAGCTTCTGAGCGCGATACCGACGCCTCGGCCGCGAGACGACCGCGCGGGGCGGTTGCAGGAGGCGGTGCGGGCCGTGGACGAGTCGATGGGCCTTTGGCGGGTGCTCGCGGGCGCGAACCCGGGCGTCTAAACCAGCGACCTAGCAGTCAGCCTCAACAACTACGCCCGGGCGTTGGGTGCCGTTGGGCGGTCGGAGGAGGCGGTGGGGCCTGTGGAGGAGGCGGTCGGTCTTTGGCGGGTACTTGCGGGTGCGGACCCCGGGGTACACACCGATAACTTCGTGATCAGTCTCGGCAACTACGCCGGGATATTGGATCGAACCGGATCTCCAGCAGGCGCCGAGCAGGCGCGCTGGGAACGGGCCAGCTGGCTCGACCGCCGGGGACCCGCTCCGAGCGGGGCAGCGATCCCTAGCGTGCCAACGGCAGCGCTATTGACCATTGTCACAACCGAGCGGTCCGGTCGGATCGCGGAGGTGACGTGACGTCGAAAGAGCGGTTTCTGTCGCCAAGACGCTCAGTGGGACTGGGACGCCGGTGGAACGGCAGGCCCTCGGCCGCTTCTGACCGGGCGCAACGCAGGCCGCCATCCAGGCTGTTTCTTGCTCGGCAGACCGGCGACCGTGGCGCCTCCAACCAGGACTCGAACCCGCGCTCCGGCCTACGAGGCTCAGTCACTCAGCACATGGACTGCGCATCGCAGTCCTGGGGCGTGGGCAAGGCGTATGTCGCTGGTAACCAGCGGGGCGTCCAGTATCTCGGCGAGCGCGACGTAGCAGGCGTCGTACGCCGTGACGTTCTCCCGCAGTTCCCAGACTCGCCGCAGCAGCGGCTCGTGGTCCCATCGCATGGCTGCGAGGCCGACAAGATCGCCGAGGACTTCGGCTGCGGTGTTGGCGTCGGTCAGACCGAGGCGGACCCGCCGGCGCAGCGCGGCAGTAACCTCCACGTCGAGCAGATGTGGCACATGGAGTTCGGGGTCTTGTCGAAGTCGTTCCCTCGCGAGTGCCCCGGCGCCACCGGTGCTGAGCAGCGCCGCGACGACGACCGAGGCGTCGGGAACGATCACTCGGGTGGACGCTCGGCGGTAACCGCGTCGCGGGCGTCCGCGAATGTCATCGGGTCGCCGTCGCGGCGTGCAGCTCGATCGAGCAGATCGGCGAGGGAGGGCCGCCGGGCAAGTCGGGCCAGCTCCAGCCTGGTGAAGTCCGACAGGCTCATCCCCGCGGCCGCGGCGCGACGGCGTAGCTCGGCGTGTACGTCGTCGGGGACGTCACGTACCTGAAGCATCTTGGCCATATCGACATGTTAGACGGTTGTCGACTCATGCGGCCAGCATGTCGGAATGGCTGGTTGGCGTACCACCCAGCCATTGATCATGGGGAGGAAGCTGGATCGCGGAGCCCGCCGTTCCGAGTGTCGCTCAGGCCAGCGAGCTCTTTCTCGATTGGTACCCCCGGCAGGATTCGAACCTGCGCTCCCGCCTCCGGAGAGCGGACCCTTACACACCCATTCCCGCAGGTCAACGCCCTATCGACACTCCTCGCCCTAGCGATTGTGGGATGCCGGTGGGACAGTATCCGAGGTACGGGGTGCTGCCCGAGGATCGGATCAGCCGTACGGCGGTGGTTCGGGGCTGGGGTCACGGCGGGTCAGGGCCGGTCGAAATGGCGGTGGGGTGTCTTCGCCTGCGGGTTCGAGGTTCTCGGCCCAGATCCACTGCTGGAGCAGCGCGGGAACACCGCGGGTGTCCAGCTCGTCGAAGGTCACCAGGCCGCTCCACCCGCTGCCGCGGTCTCGGCGCCACTCAGTAAGGAGACCAGCACTGACGTGACCGGCGCGGTAGACCCACACATGCCGACCACCGCCGAGCCGCATGGCAGACATGTGGTCGACGTACATCGACAGAGGAAACCACAAGAATCGAACAATCGTTCGAGACCTCGGGCATGGTTGGCGAGTGGTTCCATCGGATGCGGAAGATCAACGTAATTGGGCCGAGGAGGGCCCACCGCGTCGGCGGCGCTGCCGAGCAGACCTCTATGTGATCAAGGCGCGCCTGACGGCGCGCAGACCCCCGGGCGGACCTCGACCGGCCTGGGGGCCGGCTCGGCCACGCCCCAGGGGCCCACCACCAGACAGACGACGCACCAGAACACGATCCGATCTCAACCAACACACGCGAGTGACGGACACCAGATGGTCACCCGAGATGGCCTGGACGAGGGACGGGGAGCGCCGTTCCCACATGCTCGGCATAGCCCCAGCTGTCCCGGCCCTGCCACTGGACCGCAATGGAGACCGTCGAAGGTTTGGCCGGGCCGCCCGGCCGACGTTTTCAGGCTCGACCCCTTCCGCGCCGAAACCTTCGGCGATCTCGCGGGTGCGTCACGTTGTGGTCATCGGGTGTGGCGCAGATTGGCCGGGTGAATCGCATGGCGCGACTCTCGGACCCCGGTGATGCGCTCATAGCCGGGCAGCAAACAGTAAAAGGACGACGTGTTGTGGAACTGAGTAGACGAGGTTTGATGCGGGCGGCTCCCGTTGCGGGGTTGGTGACGGCCACGGCCACGTTTCCGATGTGGGACCCTCTGACCGAACCGGCACTAGGCGCTGGTGTTGAGTGGGAGGACTGGCAGCAGATTCTCTATGAGTACATCGAGGGGGAGCAAGAAGAATTCGGTGGGGACGTGCTCATCAACAGCGGTGTCTACAACGGCCGCCGGTGGGCCTGGGTCATCGCTGCTTCCGATAAACGGGACCTGTACTGGACCTCGGCCGATGATGCGATTCTCGACTCCGACGACGTGGATGATCTAGCAAACCTGATTGTCACGGTGAAGTCTGCAGACGGCACCGAGTATCAGCTGACCACCTGGACAGACTACGACGCCCACGGCCGGCGACTGACCAGGGAGCGGCCGGGAATTGAAGACACCTACGACCTCGGACATGGAATGCAGGCCGTTTCCGACGGTCCGACTTTCTTCACGTGGAACCTTCAATGGCGAGCCTTTAGGGCTCAAGTGATGGGGGCTGATCCTTTTGATGGATCTGGGTGGGTTGTTGCAGACTATTACGACACCACCCGGGAAACGTGGCGGCGACGGGTCTTTCCCTCCCAGACTGGCAACGCGACGCAGATTCGCGAGGTGGCTCTCAACATCGCTAGGAGGGTGCTCAGGATGACCGCGGTCGGAACCGCTGGACTGGCCGCTGCAGCCCGCCGAGCCGCATTCACCGCTGCCGAGCAGGCTTCGCCACTCGCTAGGCGGCCTTACGACCTTCGCCACGCTTGCGTCTCCACCTGGCTGGCGGCCGGCGTACCTGCCCCCGAGGTCGCCGCCTGGGCTGGCCACAGCGTGGATGTTCTCCTCCGCGTATACGCCCAATGCATTGACGGCCAGGTTGACATCATCCAGCGTCGCGTCGAACGGGCCCTCGACGAAGGCTGAGCCGTTACTCTCTCCAGGTGCATAGTCTCGGATCTGTCGACGCAACTCACGGATGGATAGTCAAGGTCCGTAGGGTAGACACCAGGGCGGGTAAGGTCTGGTTTATCCGTGCGGATGGCAAAGAAGGCTGGTATTCGCACCCGGATGCCGTAAATGTCGAGCCCGGTCAGGTTTTGTTCGTGCCGGATGACATCGAGTCGAAGCCACCCGAGCGACTCGCCGATGGCGACTGGCCGAATTATGGCGCTGCCGTCGCCTCGGTGTTGCGCATTAGCGAGGACCGTAAGAACGCCGTGCTTGAGGTTGATGGCCAACTCAAGTCGTTTCCTCAGCGGGTGGAGTTGCCATTCGCCGAAGGCCAAACCGTCGTCCTGGACGAGCGTGGCGAGCCTGGCGCGGTGCTAACTGAGACGCCGGTCGATCGCCTTGGGTTGGGTCGGGACAAGGAGAGGATGAACCCCGCAGATCTCATGATCAAACCGGACTCGATCAATATTGACTTGTCCGACTTCGGCGGTTCCCGTGCCTTGGTCAAGCGCGCCACAGAACTAGTCCGGGTAGCGCTCGATCCCGAGAAGCAGCTCAAGAAGCTCGGGGTGAATCCGGTCAAGGGCATCCTGTTCAGTGGGCCGAGTGGGACAGGTAAGACCCACCTGGCGCGCGCCTTGAGTCGTTCGGTGCGCGCCAACTTCTATCTTGTCGACGGGCCCGAGATCATCAACAAGTGGGTGGGCGAGAGTGAACAGCGGCTCCGGGACTTGTTTACCCACGCGGAGGAGAACGCCCCTGCCATCTTGTTCTTCGACGAACTCGACAGCATTGTCTCCAGCCGTGGCCCGGATGCGCCCGAGCATGCCACCCGCTTTGTCGGCCAGTTCCTCACTGCACTCGACGGCTTCGACGCCAGCGGGGAGGTCCTTGTCATTGCGGCGACGAACCTCCCTGGTGCACTTGATTCGGCGCTACTCCGCCCGGGTCGCCTGAGCTTCAAGCTCGAGTTCAGTGCCTACCCGAGCAGCGACGACCGGCTTGCGATCCTTCAGGCCTCTGCTCGCCACGTGCAAGGGCAGGAGAACGCTGATCTGCCCGCACTAGTCAACGCCACCGAGGGATGGAGCGCCGCTGAACTCGCCATGATCTGGACAGAGGCGGGCATCGCAGCTGTGACCGACAGGCGAACGAATCTGTGCGCCGAGGACATCGCGGCCGGACTGGAACGCTCGGCTCGGAACCGCGAAGTGTCACGACGTCAGGTTCAAGGCTCGTGAGCACCTGGGTCCCTCTTTCGAACTGGAGACGTCGGCGACAGCAGCGGCGAGCTTGGAAACGAAAGCGACGTGAATTCGTCTACCTCGACGAAGTCAGCGTGACCAGCCTCATCGCCGCACGGGACGGATCCGTGCCAGAGTCTTACAAGAGCACCCTGAGCGCAACGACGACCGCTGAAACCGGCTCGCGATTCGACATGCCCGCTACATCAGCCACACCAAGCGCCGGCCTGACATCTCGGCTCTCC
>JBOFLH010000181.1:0-1669 GCA_051657765.1 Nocardioides sp.
CGAGGGCTGGGCCTCGGCGGCCGGTGGGCTCTCCAGGCAGCGGACCGCGTCGGCGGAGTTCGGCCAGGCCCGGTCCCGGCAACGTGCCGTGCCTGGCATTAGCGTCAGCGAGCGGGAACCGGCGGGGCAGCGAGGCATCAACGACACCCGGGCCGGTGCGGAGGTAGTCACCGGATTCGGCACCGGCACCGCCAACCCCAAGGCGACCTTGCGCGGCACTTTGTCGCCGCAAGTGGTGCCGGGTTCGGAGCTTGTCAAGATCGCCTCGAACCGAGAGGACGACGGCGCTCCGGAGCTCGCACGCGACACCGGAATAGATGGGGTCACGCGACTGGGCATTCGGACGACCGGCTTCCGCGGCGACGCGCCAGGCACCGGGGACACCCGGGCCAACGACTTCGACCTCTACTCGCTGTCGCTGTCCGGAGGTGAGCGGATCAATGCCCGGATGACCCGGAGCAGCGGCAATCTGGAGCCGTTGCTGTTCCTGGTCGATCCCGAGCTCACCACTATCGCGGACACTTACTTCCAGGACTCGGCCACCGAGGCGGTCCTCACCGGAACCGCATCCGCCTCAGGAACCTACTATGTAGTCGCCCTGGGCTATCAGATCATCGACGAACCGCCATTGGGGCCGACCACCGGCAACTACTCGTTGACTATCTCGGCGGGCCAGGACGACAAGGACATGTGGGCAGTCGACCTGCGCGGCGGCGACGTGCTCGTCGCGACGCAGAACGCTCCGGGTTATGTCTCGATCTCCGGCCCGACTGGAACCGAGTCGCATCGGGCCGCATTCGACTTCAGCGGCACCTATCCGATCGACAGTCCACTGCCGGGCGCTGCCGGCTACGCGGCATCCGACTATGTGGTGCCGCGGGACGGCCGCTACTACGTCGCCTTTGGCGGCGGCAAGGGCGCCTATGCCGGAGAACTGGAGGTCTACCGGTACGGCGGCAAGAACAACCCTGCGCAAACCATCTTCCTGGACCTCGACGGCGCCCGGGTCAACACCAGGATCTGGAGCGCCGGGTTCGGGGTGGTCGACCTGTCGCCGTTCTCCAAGTTCCTGGGCCGGTGGGGCCTGACCCGTGCCCAAGAGCCGGCACTGGTGGACGCGATCAAGGCCAACCTGACCGAGAATCTGGAACGAGATCTCGCGGCTGCCGGGCTGACCGACACGGTGTCGTTCAAGGTGGTGTCCAGTTTGGATGGTCCCGATCTCACCGGGAAGCCGGGTGTCACCACGATCATCGTGGGTGGCACGATCCGGGAGTCCGGGATCGATACCATCGGCATCGCCGAGTCGATCGATCCGGGCAACTTCGCTCGCACGGAAACCGGCTTGGTGTTGTTGGACTTGCTGAGTGAGCCCGGTGATCGATTCGGCGCACCGTATTCGCTGAATAGCTACTTGGGCAAGGGCAGCCGACGCATCGCCTTCATTGCGCAGGGAATCGGCAATGTCGCCGGCCACGAGATAGGTCACCTGATCGGCAACTATCACACCGACAACGGCAATGACACCACCAGTTTGATGGATACCGGAGGCGACTTCGCGCGGTTCTTCGGTGTCGGACCCGATGGCAAGGGCGGTACGGCGGACGACCGGGATGTCGACTTCGGCGCTGATCGCTTTGACCCGTTCGAAGGGTCGGCGGGCCGCGAG
>JBOFLH010000182.1:0-1096 GCA_051657765.1 Nocardioides sp.
CATGAACTCCTCGTTCGCCACGACCGGGTGCGGAGTCGTGCGGGCCGAGATGAGGATCGCCCGCAGCGTGTGGATGACCTCGTCCGCCTTGGCTGGCTCCGCCTCGATCTCTGGGTTCAGTCGGATCAGCGCGGCCTTCGCTGCACCCTCCAGCAGCACCTCGTCGGGACGGCGTGGAAGCTCGTTGCCCGGCACGAACTGGACGTCGATCGACTTCACCAGATCACGGACGAAGTCGCGGACCGTGTTCGCCTCGTTGAACAGGGCCATCAGCCGCCTCCGAACAGGTCGTTTGTGAGGCTCACCAGCAGCGCCTTGGTGGACTGCAACTCGGCTAACAATGACTCCAAGGCCCGGGCCGCTGCGGTGGCCTTGGCAACGAATGCCTCCTGCTCCGGGAGCGAAGCACGTCGGACTCTCATTGACGTGGCGCCCCCGACTCCGATGTGTCGAATGTTCGTCCCGGAAGCTGCGGCCAGAAACTTGCCGGTGTCGAACGCCCAGTAGCAGTAGTGCTCGGCGTATTCAGGAAGCGTGACGCCGTCGATTGCACGGTAGCGAAGCAGGGTGTTCTGGAAGCAGACGATGCCCGGTAGATCCTCGAGCCACACGGCAGGCATACCCACCGACGGCGCGCTTGCGCTTGCCTCCGATACCAACACGTCGCCGCTCATGAGTGCGAACCTCTCCTGCTCCCGTGGCTCGAAGTTCATTGACTTCACATCGCCGATATCGATGCCTTCGAGAGTCACGTTCGCCGACCTCAGATACGGCACGAGGTGTTCACCGGTTTCGTGCTTCGGAGATCGCTGGCGTCCAATGGTGATCTCGAAGAACTCGTCGGCCCGCGCCGTGTCCGTCCCGGCGTCAAACATCTCAGCCCGGACTCGAAGTAGGACGGCGCGCGCCATGTGGCTCGTTGACGCGACAGACTGCCGATGTCGGTCGAGCGCCCACAGGAGGTCGGCGATGCGCTTCTGCTCGTCGAGAGGCGGCAGGTCGAACTCGTACCGCTGCATCGGACCCCAGAGCAGACGAGGGTTCATCGAGCCGGTTGCTTCGGCGTTCGCGTAGGCGACAAAGGTGTCGGATGCCA
>JBOFLH010000183.1:0-1142 GCA_051657765.1 Nocardioides sp.
CAACGTCCTGTGGGATCGGACGAGACAACTCGGTTGCCGACAGAATCCTCTGTGGAATGTGAGAGTGCCTGCGATGTCGGTCCACCGGATGTCGGGCTCCGTCGCGGTCAGCTCGGGACTGATTCCCTTCACCGCTTCGCCGATCTCCAGGAGTCGCATGGCGATCGCGTCCATCACGATCTCAACAGAGATCGGGCCAGGCTGGAGTTGGGAGCGGATCGACGTGATAGCCGATGCGACGTCATCGAGGCGGGTCGGCGTTGGCGCGGTTCACAGTGGCAGCAAGTCCTTCGCGGCCCGGGAGCGCACGCGCTCCTTGAGGCTATTGCGCGGCACCAAGTCGACGGGTACCCCGAGCACGTCTTCAAGTTCGCGCTTGATGCCGATGATCTCGATGATGTCGGTCCCGACCGGGAAGTCGACAAGCAGGTCGACGTCGCTGTCTTCGCGATCGTCGTCCCGTGCGGCGCTGCCGAAGATCTCCGGATTCGTGACGCGGTGTCGGCTCAGTACGTCGAGAAGTTCGCCTCTGCGGGCGGCCACACGCCGGCCCGTTGGGCCGCCGAGTGGCTTCCGGGAGGGCGCTGAGGCGTCGGACATACATCTATCGTATCGGGGCCGGGGCGCGTCGGCCCTGGTCACGGCGCCGACGAAGGCGTCAACACTCCCATTCAGCTCGGCCACCTCCGCGTCGTGGCGGGGTCCGGCTACCTGCTGCTCTACGCTCCGTCGAATCTGCTGCTTGCACGAGCTCGATCAGCTCGCCCGACGCTGCGCCTCGCTGCCGGCCTGGGTTTACTCGCCTTGGTGCTCGTCGCGGTGGGCCATCGCGTGGCGCTTGCGATTGAGGATGGTGCTCCGGGCTGGCTTAACCTGGCTGTTCTCGTCTTGCTCTGGGACGCAGTCAAGGTCCTGCTAGTTGCTCTGTGTGTACTACTCCGCGCGTTCGCGGCGGATGTTCGACGCGTCCTTCGGTGCTGCACCAATCCGCGACGCGCTTGGTCCTAGTCCGAAAATGAACGGTGAGTGGGCAGGCGGCAGCTTCCGGCGGAGCCGGAAAGGTAGTTGCCCGGGGGGTCAGGCAGCGGGTTCTAGAGTGACCCTGTAGCCGAGTGCCTCGAGCTGGCGGACGTGGTTGCGTT
>JBOFLH010000184.1:0-4764 GCA_051657765.1 Nocardioides sp.
CGATCGAGCCGCGCCCACGCTTCGTCACGATCGGCTCGGCGGCCGGCGATCACGGCCGCGATGAGCCACAGCGAGCCGGCGACCGAGGCGACGGTCGGCCGGTCGGAGCGGGCGCCCTTCTGCACTTGCTCGGCCATGCCGACGGCGAGGTGTTCGGCGTCGTCGGTGCGGTCGGCGCGCAGTAACGCGCACACGACCTGGTAGGCGGAGGTACCGCGTGCCACCTGCGAGTCGGACTCCATTGCGCGGTTGGCTGCTCGGTCGGCGGCGATCAGGGCCAGGTCGGTGGCTCCGAGCTTTGTCAGCAACTTGGCCGCGACGACATACGCCGAGACGTAGCCGAGCGTCAGTTCGGGTACTTGGCCGGTGCGCATACCGCGGTGCGCCCGGTCGACGCTGGCGAGCATCGGCGTGATCTGGCCGAGAGCAGCCTCGTAACGTGCGCCCTGGTAGGTCCGGTGAGTCGCGGCGATGTCGGCGCGGAGCTGAACGAGGTCGGCAGCGGCTGTCGGTCGCGGGTCGAGCAGGTCGTCGTACCGAGTGAAGAAGCTGCGGACCTCGCCGAGCCCGTCGGCGTCATACCCGCCGTTGGGGGCGAGCTGCCACGGCCGGCCGATGAGCTGCTGCGGCTCGACCCGCAGAACGCGCGCGAGGTCGAGGATGACCGACAAGCTGTCGACCGAGCGCAGCCCTCGCTCGACCTGCGACAGCCACGACTCGCTTCGTCCTACAAGCCCGGCGAGAGCAGCCTGACTCAGCCCCCGCCGACGCCGGTACGCGCCAACTCTCTCCCCGATCGCTCCCGCAGCCATGCGACAACGATCTCACCCAGCCCCGACACTCACCAGCGGACGAGCTGAACCTCCCATGGCGAGCGATCCGCCTTGGGCCAACCCGCTCACATGAAGGAACCACATCGAGCGGCACATGCCACTACTCTGACGAGCCACATAGTCGTCGCCAGTGGGGTAGGAAAGTCATGGCCAGCATCAATTGGGAAGCGATCACCGCGCTAGCAACAGTCGCCGGGACCATTGCCGTCATCATGGCAGCAAGGATAGCGAGGAAGACCCTGCTCGCGGCCAGAGACGACAGTCGCGAACGTAGCCGACCCGTACTCGTCGCAGAATTACAACGCGAGGTGTTGTCGCACGGTACGATACTATTGGTATGCAGCAACGCAGGGCTGTCTGTTGCGCAGAACGTCCGCGTAACTTTCGACCCATTGCTACCGACTCCCGATTCGTTACCGACGAGCGATGTGCGGCGATGGATAGCCGAGCGATACCAAAATCCCCTTCCAACTTGGGCTCCAAGGTGGAGCAGCACCAATGTTTTCCGCGCCGGCGTTGAGGACGTCGTCGAGCCATTGACAGTTCACTTCAACTACGAAGGCCCTAACGGACACCCCTATCACGACACGTACCCCTTGCATTTAGAAGGAATTCTCAAAGAAACGACGTCAGGACCAGCAGAGTCTCGAGACCCAATAAAGATTGAGCAACAGAAGGTGAGAGCACTTCACGCTCTTGTGCGGGTCACGCGATCGTTTTGAGCGACCGCAACCAGATCGATCGGAGTCAGTGAGGAGCAACAACCAGTGTCGATTTCTGACAACTAGCCGGCAGCGCCCTTTAAGAGCCGGAGTCGACCTTCCGGAGGAGCCTCGCCAAGATACCGCACTTTGAAGTCTCCCTCTGTAACTACCATCATTCTGCACAGTTCCCCGATCGAGTAGCCCTGTGTAACATAATTCGCGATGACGTTACGGACGAGTTTAGGCTCCTCGACTGGGAACTCGCCGGGCTCGCGCTTGCGACCGTTGGGGAGTTTGTTTAGCTCCATGAATAGCGTGCGATAGTGCCTGTCGCTGACAAGCCCGAGATCATGAGCGCGAAAGATGAGCGCAGCGAGCGACACTCGCCACAGCGCCTTCAAGGCGCCCAGATCACGGAACCTTACGTTACGCAGTTTCGGCGTAATATCTTCCTCAGGCATTAGGAGCGCCGAAGCGAAATCGTCCGCCTCTTTCTCCATTTCATTGTTAGCGACACCCTCATGCATAACCAGATGTCCAACCTCGTGTGCCAGAGCGAAGCGTTGAGCCGATGCCGGCAGTCTCTCGTTTAGGAGGATAATGTGCGTTCCGTAACTCTTCGCACCAGGCATGCTCATTGCCCGCAGCTTCTCATGGCCGAGGTCCATGAGAATAACCGGGGTTCCAGTCGCCTCTACAACTTTCACAAGGTTCGGCAGAGGACCGTTTGGAACCCGCCACATCGCGCGAGCGAGGGCCGCCACCTCAGCGGGCGATTCGTGCTGTCCGAGATTTAGGTTAGGGAACGGAAGGGACACAGGAACGTCGAAGGTCCGAAGCAGATGACCCACCTGAAGCCGAGTCAGTTGCGCTCGGGCGTTTGCCGCCTTTAGTGGCTTTGCGGGCAACGTCAGTCGCTTCTTATGGAAGATGTCGAACAGTGTGCCAGGGAGCAACTCGTCCCACTGATAGAAGAGATCGGGTGGAACGGCCGCTAGCTCGCTCACACTCAGCACAAATGCTGACGTAGGCTCCTCCAAACCGTTCTCAATCTTCGAGACGGTCGCCTGTGACAGCCCCGCATATTCGGCGATCGCAGACTGTGTGAGCCCAGCTGCATCCCTCACGGTCGTGAGCATCGTTGGGTTGAAAATCATGGCAACTCAGCTCCCAGTGGAGGGGAAGCGGATCGCATCGAGCGCGCGCCACGGCGCGTCAAGATCGGGCAGGTTAATCATCGACGTCATGGCCGCGACATTGCCCGCAGCAAGGTCGTGGAGGTCGATGATCCACTCATCGGCTGGCGACGTGATGACGCATTGCTCTACCCCGGCTTCGGCCTTGTCGAGCTTGTAGCCGAACATCACATTGGGTAGGTGGAGTTCAGGGAAGTACCCGCTTCTGCGCACGTGGCGCTGGGCCGACGTCGGGTAGTTCCGCGTCAGTAGTTGGCGATCGTGCATCTTGGGACGAATCATCACCGTCTCGCGCAGGATGTAAAGCGGGCGCTCGTGCCGCTCATCTCGCCTCACACCATCCATCGCGCACAGGTGTTCGTTGGCCCGAGTAACCATGTAATCCCACACGACAGCAGCACGCATCGAACGGTGAAAGCGAGGGCGCTGCTCGTCGACGTGGTCCTGCCATGCCCCTAACGTGATCTCGATGAGCGCCCTGGCGCCCTCGGGGCCTACGATGTGCCGAACCATCGCCTCGCTGAGCATACGCCCTCCTCGGGGCCGGCTGTCAAAGTGCTGGAATATTATCACTGACAGATGACACCGCGCGTGCGACTCGCCCACCTCAAGCGCGACGTGTACCGAAGACGCGTCGTTCGCGGGCTGCCGTCAACTCGACCGCTGTCTTGGGCTTCACAGGACGGCTCCTCCGAGCGGTGAGGAATGTCTGTACTCCGTCAAGGCGCCGGCTCCGCCGGCGCAGTGGCTCGGCTGCGGGCGGCGCTGACGCGCCGTCCTCGCCGAGCCCAGCACAGATCGAGTCGACAGATGACGGCCACGACACCCAGCAGCCCGATCGTCCGGACCCCGGCCAGCGCGTCAAGGGCGCGGAGCGTCGCTGCGCGATCGAGCAAGCTCGACCCTTGACCCACCGACCGGGGTCCTGGTGCTGGCCGCTGTCAGGGTGCCGACGGGAAAGCGGTGAAGCCCGGCGTTGACACCAACGCCGACACCAACCGAACCGGACAGAACCACCACACGACGGACGACCGGCGCGCCGCCCATGCGCTCGGCGGACCCGTCAGGGCCACCACAGAGATGCTGCCCAGAGCTGAAAATCGGAAGGTCGGCGGTTCGACCCCGCCCCTGGCCACTCACAACATCGCAGGTCAGCGCCTCGCGCGGTCTGCGGTTTCTTCTATCTTGGGGTCGTGGTCTCCGGGCTCGGAGTCCTCCCCATTTGCCGGATTGCCCACCGATAGCCCACGGCGGTGTCGGGTGAGGAGTTCGGTTGCCGCGTCGACCTGGTCGGCCGTGGCCCGCTTCATGACGTGCGCGTAGACCTGCCGGGTGACCGCTGGCGACGAGTGACCGAGGATCATCTGGACCACCTCGATGGGCACGCCTCCGGCCAGCATCAGCGAGCACGCGCCGTGGCGGGTGTCGTGCAGCCGGGCGACCTGAGGCCCGGAGGCCCGCACGTGCCGTTCGGGGACTGCGTCACCTATCGGTACAGCAGTCCCTCTTCAGTCGTGTGCTCGGCGGGCCTAGGAATCGAGGGCCCCGGCCGGGGTACCTAGTCGAGAACGTCATCGAGCCGGTCTCCGTGCGTACACATGGCACCGCGTCCGGGCAACGCAACGGGCGGACGTGCGGACGGACGAGGAGTATGGGCACACCACCGCCAGCCTTGCACGTCTGTCCAGGAGGCACCTCCACGATGTCCGTCAGCCCTCGCGCCGCGTCGCCGTTCGATCTGGAGGCATTCGGTCCCTACCTACCGAAGAACCGTGCCGGCGAGGTGTTGCAGCGTGGCGAACCCGCATTTCGCGGACGGATCACCGCGGACGGGTCCGGCGACTACCCGGCCGAGCCGGGGCGATATCACCTCTACGTGGCGGCCCCGTGCCCGTTCTCGCAGCGCTCCACCATCGTGGTGCATCTCAAGGGCCTGCGCGAGGTGGTGACCGTCTCGGTGGCCGACCCGTTGCGCGACGGGCGCGGGTGGGCGTTCCGCGAAGGCACCGGCCACGGGCTGGACGAGGTGAA
>JBOFLH010000185.1:0-3540 GCA_051657765.1 Nocardioides sp.
GTCATCGAACAGGTCAAGCCACTGCTCATCGAGCTGAACACCATTGGTCTGCATCGATACACGCACCACATTTGGCTGAGCCGCCAGCTCACGCAGAATTGCTTCGACGCTGTCCCTTCCGGCCGTGAGCGGCTCGCCGCCATGAAGCTCGATAGCAAGCGGACGGCCCTTGAACAGTTTCGCCAACTGCCCAACTTGCTCAGGGCCGATCCGAGCGCCACCTGGTGATTCTTTACGCTTCTCGTAACAGTGCGGGCAGTCAATGTCACAGGTTTCGCCGCGCAACTTCAATATCACTGATACTGCAGCGTCCGCACTGTCGGGTTCGAGCGTACGATACAACTGATTGATACTAGATTGCTCATCGAATGAATTCACAAACCCCCCAGGTGAGTCGAGCGTGAGTTACTCCGACAATTTGCCTAGCAAGGCCCCTTGACCTGACTGCAAGATATGGGCGGCTTCTAGTGGCATCCAAAAGCATTCAAAGTTTGTAGGTACTTGTTCGCCGTCGTGATCTTCTTGGCTCGTCCAGCGCTCTTTCGTTGGCTCGTTAATTTCCAACTGAAAGAAATGGCGATGTTGAATCTCCAGTCGATATGGGCTGACGTCATAGTCGGCTTCGCCCAATTTCCGAACAATCTTGAACTCGCTAAGCCCTGTTTCTTCACTCGCTTCCCGCAGCGCCGCTTCTTCAGGAGTCTCACCAGGCCGTATACTTCCCGCCGGGACCTGAATACCAACCTCTTCGTACGTATAGTCAGTGTGGCGGAAGACTAAAAGGCGATCATCTCGAACAACATAGACAAGCACTTTTTCCTTGACTGACTTCTCGGGCATTGACCATTTCCCCTTATCGCATTAGGCGGTTGTAATTGCAGTTGGTTCCTTCTGCAGTATAGCAAAATCGCAGTTTATTGCGGCTGAGGCGGCCGTGTATTGACAGACTCGTTGCTCATCCATGAACGTGTAGTGCGTCGCCCCGTCAGCATTGCATGGATAGCACCGGAAAGAGTAGCTCTCTGCGGGAGCCCGGGTTCCCCCCAAGGCCCTCGGGGATCCGCATCAAGCTTTCCCCTTCCGGTGCCGAGAACCAGCGTTCCCGATCGAATAGCCGGTGCCAACGACACCGCACGGACACCGGGGTGACACGGCCCCGACACCGGGGGGCAACAGCGTCATCGGCCACCGTGCGCCCAAGACGGTTCGGCGCCGGCTGGTGCGGCAGCGAGTTCGGCCCGCCGGTTCTCGCTGGTTCAACTCCCGAAATTCCGGGCCCTCCGTCTCCACCGGGTTCCGGGTACATTGGATGTTCGGTTCCCGGTCAAACCCACCCGGACTCGGACCGGATTCAAGGGGAGGCTCGGCTCGGACATGACGAACGGCGAGAACAGGTCGAACACACCGAACAGGCCACATCCGGCAATCAGCCCGACCCATACCGACAGCGCCAGCGCCAGCCCTCACGACCAGACTCTCGTCATCCAACAGTGGACTGGCACCGAAGCCAGACAGCTCCGTGCAGCTCTTCGTCTCAGCATGGAGGGCTTCGCCGAGAAGCTGGGAGTCAGTCCGCGCACGGTGACCAGGTGGGAGGGGCGGGGCGAAACCCTGATCCCGAGACCAGAAACCCAGGCCATGCTCGACACGATGCTGTCACGAGCGAGTGTGGGTGAGCGCGGGCGGTTTGGCCGAGGGGTGGAGTTGTCGGTTCTGGCGCGGGCCGAGATGCCAATGGCCCCCAAGCCTGGGCACCAGGGCTTGTTCGATACCTCAACCGGCGAGGGGCTATTCGCGCTCGATCAGGCTGCGACGGATGGGATGGCCGATGAGGTTAGCGTTCGCTCGGTGGTCACGACGGCGGCAGGTGCGTCTGCTCAGTTCGGCCAGTGGGCCGATTCTCTGGGGATCGGCGATCTGGCGCTCGCGACGCTGTGGGCCCGGCTGGGGCAGCTCGCGGTCGACTATGTGTATGCGCCGATGGTGCCGGTCGTTCGAGATCTGAAACGACTCCGGGACGAGGTATTCGCGCTGCTTGTGTCTCCTGATCCAGCCCAGGCACCGAGCCTGTACCTGCTGGCTGGCACCGCGTGCGGTCTGCTTGCGCACGCTTCCGGCAACCTCGGCTACCTCGGGCCGGCAAAGGTTCAGGCGTCGGCGGCTCTTGTCTGTGCGAGGAAGGCGGACTCTCCTATGCTCGCGGCCTGGGTGATCGGCGTGCGCGCTCTCCAGTCCGAGTGGTCCGGAAATGAGATCGCCGCACTGAAACTGATCGACGAGGCACGAGTCCAGGTCGATCGAGAGCAAGATCTCGGCACAGCGGCAGCGTGGCTGGCGGCCATCGAAGCACGAGCCCACGCACGGTCGGGCCGTAGTCACAACGCAGCATTGAGCGCACTGAAGCGAGCCGCGGATCATCGAGTGCGCATCGCGGAACGGGCCAGCGATCCGAATCAGCTCGACAGCATCGGCGGGATCTTGACCTTCACCAAACCCAAACAGCACTACTACGCTGCCACAACCTATCGACGCATAGGGAACTACAGGGCAGCCGCGGCAGAGGCCGAGGCGGCAATCGCGGCGTACGAAGAGGGCCCGATTGAACAGCGCTCGTACGGCGACATATCCATCGCCTGGGCAGACCTAGCCATCGCCCGCGCCAGCGGCCAGAAAGCCGATCTCGACAACGCAGCCGAAGCGCTGGGTGCTATCGAACGACAAGCGCCTGAGCACCGCCTTCCGCCCCTACTCGGTCCATTGACCGAACTAAGGTCTGTCCTATCGGAGTCTCGGACCCACAACTCGAAAAGCGCCATCGCAATGCGGGACACCATCACCGATCTGATCGGCGCCTGCCAACGGCCCGTGACCGAGAGCAGCAGTTGAAACCCGACGCACGGGCCCGCGCGCCGGCAGATCTCGATCAGCTTGTCCTGCATGCCTGTCAGCAGATGGGAATACCCGCACGCCGACTGCGTCAACTCCGACACTTCGCCAACGCCGTCTACCTCGTCGAGGACGTGCCTGTCGTCGCGCGAGTCTCCTACGGCAGCGGAAGCATCGACCGCGCCCGCACGTCGATCACGATCGCTCGCTGGCTCGTCAACGAAGGATTCCCGGCCACCGAACCGGCATCACTCGGCAAGAGCGGCCAGCCACTGGTCTCCGTAGAGCCAGACGACGTCGCGGTGACGTTCTGGCGGTACTACCCGCAACCGATACAACAACTGAAATGGGACCCCGCGACCCTCGCACGCCTCACTCGACAACTGCACGATCTCACCTCGCGGCCCCCGATCCTTCTCGACGACTTCGCGCCACTGCGTTCGGTGCGACGCGCCGCACGGAACTCGCTAGCGAACCGAGCCTTCGACACCGACAGCCTCAGGTGGTTGTGCGAACGAATCGACAAGCTCCGACACGACTACGACAACCTCCAGTTCCCGCTCGGCACCGGGCTGATTCACGGCGATGCCTACACCGGCAACCTGCTCCTTGCCAAAGATGAATCAGCAGTCCTCGGTGACTGGGACTCCGTCT
>JBOFLH010000186.1:0-1705 GCA_051657765.1 Nocardioides sp.
CATTGACCGGTTCTACTTCATGCCCCCATCGTCGGCGTGGGTGTTCTTCGAGGACGGCGCGCCGTCGTTCCCTCACCGGATGGAACCCCATGCACTCCTTCAACTGCCTATGGGCGACCATGCCGGCCTTACCACCAGCCGCCCTGAATTCACCCTGCAGCTCGTCTTGGAAGCGAAAACCAGTGGAGGGGACCGACTGAAGTCAGCGCCGTTCGGCGGCACGCTGCTAACCGACCGCGCTCCACAGAGGCTCGACGGCCAAGCGGCCAAGTTCTATGGACCCGGTCTCAGGCACGTAGTTGAAGACCTTTGCGGGGTTTCACCTGACGCAGCGAGGGCGATGCTGACGATGGTCAATACCCGTGCGCTGACCCTTGCTGCCGTCATATCACTCGCAATCTCAGCGGACGAGAAATCCTGGCCCCAGAAGCGCCACATGTTCGACGACGTAATGAGTGGGAACCTCCACGACAGTTTGAACGAAGAGCTGTCGCGACTCGGTAACCCGTCGAGAGAAGCTCTCATCGAAACAATCGTGAGCTACGGGATGGCTCACGCTGCCATGGACCCGCTACCTGCCGTACGCGACGCGAGAACTCAACCCCGCGGGGAAACGACTTTTCAGCCATCTCAGAGCGAGACCGAGTCAGGGAAAGGGACCAGCTCAAACCCCGGCGCGCACGACAGTTGAACGCACTCCACCTTGCACTCTGGCGCACCTCCACGTCCGCCCGCAAAGTAGCCCACGCGCGTTCACGCAAGATCGGCTGCATCTCGACACTTGCACAACGACCATCGCTATGTGACATAGCCGGATCGGCCGGAGACCACGCCTGAATTCACCCCCATACGCCGCGCGGGCTACCCCTAGTGGTCATCTCCGGAAGTTTGTCGGGGGTCATGCTGTGGCGCGGAGGCTGCCGTCGTTGTTGAGGTGGCGGTTGAGGTCGTTGCGGGTGTATTTCCAGCCGAATGGTTCTGCGGTCTGGTTGTAGCGGTTCTGGAAGGCGAGGATCCGTTGCGCGAGGTCATCGAGGTCGGTGAAGTCGCCGGTGGTGATGGCTTTGCGTTGCAGGATTGAGAAGTAGATCTCGATCTGGTTGAGCCAGGAGGCGTGCACGGGCAGGTGGACCAGGACCGCGTTTGGCCAGGCTTGGCGCATCCGGTCGATCGATGTCTGCCCGGCGTGGGAGGAGCCGTTGTCCACGATCCAGAACACTCGCCTCGCTGATGCGTAGGGCTCTTGTGTCATCACTTGGTTGACGAGCTCGGTGAAGGGTTCGATGCCGGTCTTGGGTGCGGTCATCCCGTGCACGCGGGGGTGGTGGACGTCGTAGGCGGCGAAGTAGGCCAGGGTGCCGCCGCGGTGGTATTCGAACTCGACTCGTCGCGAGCGCCCCGGTGCGGCGGGGGTTTCGGGGTGCCTGCGGCGCAAGGCCTGCAGTTGTGACTTCTCATCAGCGCTGATCACGTACTCGTCCGGTCCCAACGGCCGGCCCTGCCAGGTGCGGTCGTAGAGGTCGAGTACCCGGGCGGCCTTGGTCGCGAAGTCCGGATCGCGTGGGAAGATCCAGGACCGGTGCTGCCACGGTTTGATCGCGTCGGTGGCGAGCCAGCGCCCGATCGTGGAAACCGACACCGGTCGCACCAGCCCGGTCGCGGTGGCGTGCGCGGTGAGCTCGGCGGTCGACCACCTGGTCAGCGG
>JBOFLH010000187.1:0-4344 GCA_051657765.1 Nocardioides sp.
CGGCAACCCCGGGCCATAGAGCAAAGATTTAGGTCTTGGAGGTTTCTACAAGGCCGCAATGGCGCCTCTACGGATGAGCCTTCGCGCTCACAAAGATAGGTCAACTACAGATTGGGAATGATCGTGTGGTTCCGGGCCGAGACGCCGGTGAGCTGACCCAGGGACCGGGGCAGCTGTACGTCGTCGGAGTCGGGGTCGTGGGGCCGTCAGGATGGTCGTGCGACCTTGCAAGCCGCATAGCCGTGGCCACCCCAGGACCGCGGGTCACCTGCCTATCCAAGCAAGACTGACGACGTCGATTCTGAACCGCGCGGCTTCTACTTCACATCGAACAGCTAGCGGTGCTCTTCGGCCAGGTCCGGCCGCCATTCTTGGATCTCATCATCGAGGTTGCCGCCGCGGATGTCGCTCAATGCGGCCATGTAGCCGGCCTCGGTCGCAGCGATCAGCATCCGTACCACCTCCGTCGGCGCGTGCTGGTCCCCGTACCCGAACTCAGACCACCGGTTAGCCATAGCCTCGTACGCGATCGTGGAATCGCTGGGCTCGTCGGCAGTGGCGGCGTGCAGGTTATCGATGGCTTCTGCCCAGCCGTCGAGATCAGCCTCCGAGTACGACGTTGGCTTCGATGCTGAGGCGCGCATGACATGCGCACCGACCTCTTGGCGCACCAGACGTCGTACCTCATCCTTGTCCCCCAAGGACGCCGACCAAACATCGGTATAGCCAGACTTCCAGCAACCCACAGTCTCGTCGTCCGCCTTATCGATCACCAAAACTTGGACGAGGGTTTCCTCGCGGACGAAGGGCACAACCTGCCATCGCTTTGCTTCTCTCATAGCTCCTCAATATGCAGCACCCCACCGACATGAGCCGCCCCGGCGTCTCCGGAGGTGGTGTGTCCCGGGTTCTACGGAATCTGAGTTTCTGGATTCTGGCGCCCCCCGCCACAGGGCCCAGATGGGATGCCCCGGGGCCCAGCCGAAGTGCGCCGCAATGCTCGCCGAGATCAGAAGCGTCACGCCCGGCGAGCAGGTTCGAGAGTCTGATCCGTAGCTGCCTGCTCCACCAATTCTAGTGCTGTAAGCCGCTCGGCCAACTTGCCCGATCGCCGCGGCTTGATGGTCGAAGAGATCATCGGAGCTGGCGTTGCCGCCGTGGGCAGCCCGGACGGAGACAAAACGACAGGTCCCGCAGCTGGCGGGCCGATAGGGAAATTGTGCAGGACGCGGTTGTGGAAATGAATCTTCGAGAGGCTCACATCGCCGAGAACCCCCAGCATCGAGAGGAGCGCCGGAAGGCGATCCATCGGGAAGGCATCCCCAAGGACGATCCCAGTGAGCGCGTCGCTGAAATTGAGGTAGAAAGGGTCCATTGAGAGATCGGTTCGAACCAGTCTGAACTCCGACTCAGCGGACCAGTCCGCGTGCTTGCGGAAAAAGACACGATCACGATGGACCGACGCGTAGTGAAGCGCGACCGCATCAACCCCGAACTCTTCTGCTTGTTCAACGCTGATGCTGTACGGCCCTACGCCTCGCTCAGCGGCTCGGTACTTCACCGGACCGGAGAACTGATGGACTGCGTCGCCGCGTGCTTCTGCGAATGCGGCGAGGAGTCGGTCGCGGTCGAATCGAAGACAGACACCGGTGTGGCGGGCGCCGTAGTGCGCCCACATCGACAAGTGTGCCCAACCCCTCAAAGCATCAGAGTTCATGAGTGCTTCCGGGAGATCCCAGTCCTGAGTGAAGCAAGCAACCTTGGAGTACCCACGAATAGACCGGTCGATGTCCTCCCAGATCTTGGTGCTCTCGTCCATCGAGAGCGTCGCCCGGTCCTTACACTGAAGGCTCGGTGCCAGCGGTCGCGACTCCCACAGATCATTGGTTCCCTGGAGCGGAGATAGCCGGATTGTGCGGTTGGCGAGGATTCCTAGTATCGCCGACTCTGACGACGTGTAGTGATATAGATCTGACGTCAGCGTTTTGGGTGCGGCGGCCAGCTCTTGCTCAATCCAGTCGTCAGTATCGTCGTGCAGCATCATCGAATCCAACCACGGAACCTGGCCTCATGCGCAACGGCAGAAGACGAGTAGCCCGGTGCCCTGGCCCGCCACGCCAACTAGGGTTGGGCGGGTGGACTCTGTCGTTGACGCCGCGGCCGCTAGCGCGTGGCGTTGGTGGCGGCGCGCCGGTTGGCCATCGCGGGGCATCGCTGCGCTTGGTGTGGTCGGTCTCGTCTTTGTTGGTCTGTCATTGTTGCCCGGCTCGGGGATGGACGCGGCGTGGCTGCGTGACTTCCTCATGACAGTGGGTGCGTCGCTCGCACTCTTCGCGCCGTTCTACTTAATCACTCGGTCTCTAGATCAACACTTGGATCGAGTAGCGACCGACACGGTCGAGCGGGTTGAGGAGGTTCGAACTGATACGGCACAGAAGGTTGAGAAGATCCGTCGCGAAAACACCGCGTCGACGACCAACCTAACCGAACAAGTCGAAGCCCTTCGTTTGGACGTAGACCGTCGCTTGGGTGATCTGAACGAACGGGTCACCTCGCGTCTTGCGGCTGAGGCCGCAGCCGATCGGGCGGCCTTCGCCTCTCTGAGGACCACCCCGACTTGGGATGCCTTCTGGGAGGCCTTTGGTCGGGCACGGCAGCTCGGCCTTGTAAGCGGCCAGCGGCCACCTCGGGTGAATATCAGTAAGCACTCCTGGCTCTATGTCAGCGTGGAGGCCGACTGGGCGGATTCGGCGGAATGGGCCGACGAGACCCTTCAGCTCCGCGTTGAAACCTTGAGTGGCCGCCTGAAGGAGCGAATCCAATGGTCCGAAGACCGCGATGTCGAGGAGATTCTGGTTGAGATCGGCCGACTGCTGTCCAAGCACACCGGTGAGCAGTTTGACACGGCCTCGTTCGTGAACGGCGTGGCAGACCTGCTTGAGGCCTCGTTGTCTCACCCGGAGCGGAGGCCAGCCATCGAGCTATGTCCACCCCAATGGATGGTGTGCGACTGGGGCGTGATCACCTACGACTCCCACCATTACGGCGTAAAGCTCAGACAGCTGCAGACCTCGGCGACAGTCGCCGGACACGTGGCCGAGAAGCGTTGGGTCGACCCAGACTCTTGGGACAACGCCCGCGAAGCCGCCCTCGCCCTCTACCCGACGCCACCCAATGCCAACGAATCCCGAGATGCCCTACCGGCGGACGAGCCGCCGTTCTGAGCTACCAGAGGTAGGTTGCCCCGCCATCGGTACCGCCTGCCGGCACCTTCGAGAGCGAACTCGGGGCCAGCGGGACCAGGACGCTGGGCAATATCGGTACAGTGTTCAGCGCCGCTGACAGCCGAAAGGGCGGGTAGTCTGCCAACTGAATAGCCGCCGCGAAGGCCCAAGCCCCGTTGTTGTGGGTCGAGCGCGCACCCCTAGCGCACCCCGCGATCTCCACGCCGGGCAACGCAGGCAACGCAAGCGAGCGCTACAGACGACCCTGGGACTTTCTTCCCTAGGCTTCGCAATGAGAACGCCCGTCCGGCGTTCTGCGACGCGAATGTGGCACACCACAAACCGGCAACAGCGTCAACTGTCGGAAGCTCGCGGCGCGTCCTGCGCGCTGAGGGATAATGAAAGCTAGGCCCGCCGACAGGGCCACGCCTTCTCCTAATCCGCGGGTCGGAGAACCGTCTCGCGGGCTCGCCTTGGGTCTCGTCGGATTCGGCGCGGCTGCTATTGCCAGGTGGTGGAGCGTCGTGCGATCGCGTAGGTCGCAGTCCGTTGGTCGGGCGTGATGGTACGGGTGGTCAGGGTCTGCCACATTAGCCAGCCGAGCAGTCCGCGGCGGGTCAGGATCCGTACGCCATCAGAACGCCGGCCACGGACACTGCGGGCCCCCACGATGACCACGATCGAGGTCACCGGCACCCCACCAACTCCCGCAGCAGCCAGTAGCCGTTCCGCCCGGCCGCGTTCACGGTTGGCTTTCTGGCCATAGGTCCGCTCCTGCCCACTGACGAACACCACCCGACGGCCGGCCCGAACCCGCTGCCTCCGGTGATGCTTGGTGTTGATCGTGACCACACCCGGCGGGCCAACCAGCACGTGATCAATATCGCCCCTACCGAGCGGCACCGAATGCAGAGCACGCCACCCAAACACCCGAGCAACAGCCAGTGTCCGGGCCACCTTCCGTTCACCCTGCGCGCCAACCCGCCAGGCATAGTCCTCGCCACGCACCCCGAACAACCGGAGAACGCGGGTCACCGTGGTCGTCCGGGCGCGAGCTTCCGCCCGCACCCCTTCTCCTGGGCGGTTACCCGCGAGATCGCGCCACGAATCCACAGAATCC
>JBOFLH010000188.1:0-2749 GCA_051657765.1 Nocardioides sp.
CGGCACCGGCGGCTCGGACGCCTTCAGAATCCTCGACGTCACCAGCACCATCGCCTCCGGCATCGAGAAGGGCAACGCCAACGCCATCGTCGACTCCATCGCCAACGGCGTCTACACCATCACCGACATCGCCACCCAACCCCGAACCAGCGACACCCCCACCACCGACACCGGCGCCGAACTCCAAGAAACCGGCTTGTTCATGGACGGCTGGTACAACACCACCCCGGGCTTCACCGGCGACACCCTCCACTCCAACACCCTCGACCACCTCACCGACGGCGTCACAGAGCTCGGCTCCGCCACCGACCAGAGCGATTTACGAGGCTCGTCGAGATTCCTGGTCGCATCCCGCGACCTTCGAGGCCAGCTTCCGACAGGTTCTCAACCGAACAATGGTCTGATCGACGAAGGCACCAGTCTCTATCGCGACGAAGTACTTGCTCAGCGCATCGGTGTCGAGTCCCCTCCGCTAGGGACAGGAAAAGGCCTTGACGACAAGCCACTTCCCGAAACCCCTCCGCCACCACCGCCGACCTCAGCGGAAACGACGCCCGTCGACTTCACCTTCCCTGGCTTCACCAAGCTCCAGGACTTCGCGGAGGGTGCTGCCAACTTCAGCGAAGATATACTTGATGTATTCAAGAAGCAATCGGCTCAGACACCAAGTCATGTGCAACTAGAAATGAATGTGCTGTCCGAACAGGGCATGGTCAACGAATTGACGATGCCTAAGTTCACCCAGGGCATCACCAGCAACCGTGTCGACGGAACCTGGCCCTTAATCCAGCGGCTCGCGGAAGTAACCGACTTCGCTACTCAGACCAGCTCAACCGAAAGATTCGAGGCAAACGAAGAACGGGACCTCAAGCTGGCCGAATGGGAGCAGGCGATGAGCATATTCGTGGCTTCGGACAGCGTCGCCAACGAGCTCTACCTGGCCAACCTCGATGTGCAACAGGGCAATAAGGCGTCGCTGGACGTTTTGACCGCTACAAGCAAGAGCACCTGGACAGACCGCACATCGGAGCGACTGCGAACTGCAATAGATCAGTTCGCATTGTTGCTCACTCCGGACGAAGCCATCCGTTTCAGACATCGTCAGGATGATGCTCGTGACAGTGGAGTCAAGAAGGCCGACTGGTTCTACAGCGAGATTACCGCGCGCCCTGACCTGATGGTCAAAATGGACATTCAGCAAGAGGAGGTATCGAATCTCGTCGATCCGCCCATTTCGAGTTTCGAACTGTTGCTTCCACAAAGTTGGGAGTCGCTCCGAGCCCTGATTGAGCCATCTGAGGTGCTCCATGGGGGCTTAACTGACGCTATTCGCAACCGAAATATGGCTGAATCCGAGGCGTTGCAAGCATATCAAGAGTTCATTAATGCGAGGCCAGCCGATAAGTTTGACCTGAGCACATATTTCATCCCAGCCGACCAAGGCGGTCGGATGAACGGGGGCGATCTCACCTTCGGACCCGTTACGGGCGCGAGTTCTTTCGATGGGTTGTTGCCGTACTCGCGAGAACTACCGCCCACCTTCTCCAAACCTGTAGAAGGAAGTTGGCGCAACCCTGCGGACTATGCTTCGTCGCCTGTAGAACTTGTCGACGACCAAGCTACGACCGCCAAGGTTGATCAACTTTTGCAAGAGTACAGGGGTGCGTACAGTGAGGAGCAAAAGCTGAAGTTTTTCCCGGTCACGGCTCCGTACTACCTCTTCCTATCGACTACGGCCAGCGGGTATCTTCATGGACCTTCCGGCGGGATTCTGGTCAGAGAGAACCTGGCTAATCTGGAGCGGGTCAAGGATGCCAATGCTCTCCGTGTTTCGTATGCGCAAGAAGGTTTGCGCATGGATATCGTCGCGGCTGAGCTGACCGACGACTCGTATAACATGGGAGTGCAGAACCTGTTCTTCGAGTTCGACCAGATTGCTGCACAGGACGTTCGAGCATATGAGACGCTCCGGACGCTATCGACAGAGTCCACTGCTACACAACTCGAAACCATGAAGTTGACAGCCGCAGCGTCGCTTACAGTGAAGAAGGAACTCCTTAGGTACGCTGAAGAGCGGAATAATTTGAACCAGACGAGTGCGGATGAGATAGATGGCCTCGATGAATGGAACGAAGATTACCAGTTGGACTATGACGTTATCCTCAATAATTTGAGCTACGAGAATCGCAATTATGGCCTGAGTGACGCGAAGTTGAATGCGGTCCGACGGGTTATGGCCTTGTCGCGATTCACGCCTGACGCTGTCACGATCAAATCTTTGCGGTCAATGCTGACCGTCGACGAATGGAGAGCGTTGAGTGATCCAACCTACGACCATACTCCTGTAGAGCGGGACAACCTGAACGAACCGGAGCCTGGATCGACAGAGTCAGTGAGAAGGGCGCTCGGGCAAGGCAGATAGCCGTGTGCTCGGACGCCGGGCGATGTGCCAGCCGACTGCCCTCGTCTTCCAGATTCGTCGAGTGGCGGCGACGGTGGGCCTGACGGGAGGGCATGATAAAGAAGGGGCTCGCCCAGTCGACCGAGCCGGCTCCCGCCGCCGAGGTTGTCGGCTCGCACCACTCCCCGTGGCAGGTGGGGGGTGTCGTTTCGGATGAGCCAAGCCGATCTTCGCACGCTGCCGATCTTCCACCATACCGGCGACGCGATCAGAGCCTCCTGACCATTGCGTTCGCCTGCGCTGCAGTCGCGCGTCACCTGCAGGACGCGAGCGGCATGAGCATCGGCC
>JBOFLH010000189.1:0-2895 GCA_051657765.1 Nocardioides sp.
TGTCGGTTGCTGGTGCGCTGATTATCACCGAAGTCATTCTTAAACCCGTATACACAAAAGACGTGCTGGAAGCCGCTGGCCTAAACGCACAAGTTCAGTCATTGGGGCTGGGGAGCGTACAGAGGTTTTCGGCCAACGACTGGGGGCGACTGCTAACTGCTACGAGCAACTTGGCCGTGATAGTGCCACACCCGGGGGAATTTCGTGGAGCAGTGTGGCCACATATCCTCCGTGAGGCGCAACGCAGTACGTGTCGCGTGACAGCGTACTTTGACACTAGCAGCGACCCGGACATCGCCTACTTCGAGGAGTCGTGGAGGGATAGGGTCGAGCGTCTTGGCGCGTCTTCCTTAGCGCTCCTAGAAGTCACTCCTTTGCCGTTCTCCTTACTTGTGCTAACCGACCGGTATGTCGGATTGACGGTGGCGACGAATGTTCAGAAGGTCGACCCAATGATGTTTGTTTTTGATCGATCCATGCAAGGCGATGTAAGCGGGGAGATTTCAGACGCTTTCGCCAAACTGGAGAAAAGTACGAGTGATTCGCCTATCTGGTCCTCTCCGAACTACAAGGTGATGAATGATGGCACTTGACAGGACTCGGATCACGGAACCGGATCTCGCCGACCTTCTTGAGGGTATTCACGAAGGTCGGCTGGCGCTGCCGAACTTTCAGCGAGACTTCGACTGGAGCGATACCGATATCAAATCGCTCCTGGGGACGGTCCTGAGTGGTTGGCCGATGGGCAGCCTTCTCTTGATTGAGGGGAGTGGAGCTACCTACGACTTCTATCAACCAAGAAGGTTCGAAAGAGCGCCGGAGCTGCCGGGGGCGGCCAGGACGATTGTCCTCGATGGGCAGCAACGACTGACGGCCCTCTACTCGGCATTCTTTGATCGTGGAAGCACTGTGTTCGCTGCTGATGTGCGTAGTGTGGGGGAAGATTGGAACGAGATAGATGCATTGGACGAGTCATTGCGCAGTTTCCGGCGCGCTGACTGGGAGCGAAACTATCCAGATCCTGCCGCGCAATGGGCGGCGGGGCTTGTCCCGGTGTCCGCGCTACGTACCGCTGCCGACTTTTTCGAATGGCGCGATCAGGCCGGCGGAGATGCTCAGTTAACGGACACGTACCGCAAGAGCCTTGCCGGGCTACACAAGTATCGCCTTCCAGCGGTTCTAGTGGGCGATGATCTGCCGCCCGCCGCAGTTGCCAGGATCTTCGAGCGCGTTAACAAGAGTGGGCGTAGGCTGGGTACCTTTGATCTCATGGTGGCAAAGTCGTTCACTTCTTCATTCAATCTCCGGACTCGGTGGGCGGCGGTGGCCGAGTCACATCCAGAGGTCTACCGATTCTTTGGAGAAGATGGGCTTGCACCGCTCCAGGTGATCTCATTGCGCAGCAGCGCGCAGGACGTGCGGCAGTCGGCTGTTCTAGGTTTGACGGGCAGTGCAATCCGCGATGGCTGGCCTGCGGCTGTCGACGCGTTAAGGAAGGCAGTCGAAGAGCTCAGTATCCTCGGAGTCACGAACTCTGACCTCTTGCCCTACGGAGTTGCCGCGATTGTACTGGCGGCTAGCTCCTACGATCGTGATCTAGCATCCGATCGGGAGCGAGTGACTGATTGGTTCTGGGCTACCTGCTTGGGCGGCAGGTATGCCGTCGGTTCGAACACAGTGGCCGTGGCGGATTTCAGGAGGTTCGAGGGGTCCAAGCCGGTGGTGGAGTCAGTCTCGATAGATTTCGCAGAATTCCGTGACGCAACCAAACAAGCGAACGGGGCTCTACACCGCGCCTTCCTGTGCGCTATGTCGTCTTCGCTGGCTCTTCCGAATGGCGCGAACCCGACTTTCTACTCTTTGATTCAGAGAGGTGCAGCGCAAGGTGACCCCCCTCCGCATCTCAAAACGCTGGGGTTTGTAACAGACTTTTGGGATGCACCGGCGGAGACTGTTGCACCCCAGCTGTTTCTGCCTGAAGCCACAGATTTCCTGCTGCGGGGAGAAGTGACCCACAGTGAGGCTGCAGATCTCTTCGAGTACCGACTGCGCGCTCTTGTCAATTTCATTTCTGCTCGTGTGAGCGTGCCAGTAACGGTCAAGGAACTGGATAGCCCTCAGCGGTAGTCGCGGCGGTATCAACGAGGCGTTGCCTCTCGACGGAACTCGTCCTAGGTGCCGCTGAGTTCGCGGACAACCAGCTGATGCTCGACGCCAAGGGGCGGCAGTTCTCCGCCAACAGCGAGGCGTCGCTCTACGACGAGAAGTCACGGGTGCTCTGGGAGGAGATCAACCCCGGGAACACCGTCACCGGGTCCGTCTTCTTCGACGTTCCCAAGGGCACCAAGCTCGTCAAGGTCGAGCTGCACGACTCGATGTTCTCCGGCGGGGTCGAGGTCGCGCTCAAGAAGTGACGTCACACGTGGTGCCCCTGCCCGGTTCCGGGCGGGGGCGCTGCTGTGTGTGGGCCCGATGCCGTGCCGACCTGCAGGAGAGCGCGACCAGCTTGTCCAAAGGTGACGTCGTCGGCGCACCCCGGCGTCGCGTCGACTCGCCGAGGCCCTAGCGTGAAGGGATGGAGTATCGCTACCTCGGCAACAGTGGACTGAAGATCTCGGAGATCACCTACGGCAACTGGCTGACGCACGGCTCGCAGGTCGAGAACGACGTCGCCACGCAGTGCGTGCGCGCGGCGCTCGACGCCGGCATCAGCACCTTCGACACCGCCGACGTCTACGCCAACACCAAGGCCGAGACGGTGCTCGGCGAGGCCCTCAAGGGCGAGCGGCGCGAGAGCCTGGAGATCTTCACCAAGGTCTACTGGCCCACCGGCCCGGGCGGGAAGAACGACAGCGGCCTGTCCCGCAAGCACGTCATGGAGTCGATCGACGGCTC
>JBOFLH010000190.1:0-7361 GCA_051657765.1 Nocardioides sp.
CCTTAGCGCACAGCAGCTTCGCTACGGGCTTCTTTGGTTCCTGGACGGACGATGAAATAGGCGAGCGGCGCCCACGAGACGGCCTCTTGACCGGCCTCGAATACAACGCTAACGGATCACCCACCGAACAGACCTCAAACAATCACATACTTACAAAGACTGCATTATCTAGCCGGCGGCACATATTGAATAAGCTGAGTCGGTCCGGGAGTCAAGTCGCGCCCGTTCTGAATGAAGAAAGTCGTATTCCCGGTCGGCGTAAGTTTAAGAGCCGTGACGGAATCGGCCGTGCCACCGGCTGATGGTGGAGTCAACGCAGTAAAGGTAGGGGTGACTCCCCCATTGTTAAGGAAGAGGACATCGTCGGGATTGCCTGAAGGATTCTTACCTACCAATCCGTAGACGTCACCACGGCCGTCTCCATTGATGTCTCCCACAGCAACACTTCGGCCGATGGCGCCGCCGACAGGCGTATATGGCAACCGCACACCGGCGGTAGCGATCCCTGTCGCCGTGCCTGGTCGGTAGAAGAAGCCGAGAGCGTCACTCATGACGAGATCGTTTAGTCCGTCACCGGTCACATCTTCCCATACGGCATCAGCGATAGGCGTCAGATTCAGAGCCGTCGCCGAAGCGAATCCCGTGCCAGTGTTTCGGTAAAGAACCGGCGTTTTGGTCATCAGGCCCGCACACGCGAGCAGATCCATACGGCCGTCCTTGTTGTAGTCCAAGGGCAGAGCACAGCTGGACACGACCCCGGGCCTGTTGACGTTCCAGGTGGGGGCGTAAGTAAATCCCGTGCCCTGGGTGTTGATGAAGATCTTCGACTCCTCATTTGGCAAACCGTTTGCCACGTCGTCACATGGATCACCGGCCACTACGCGAGGACTCTGGTTTCCAAGATATAGGTCGTCCCAACTGTCACCATTCACATCGAGGAAAGCTACATAACGACCTCGGCCGCATGGATCGCCCACGCCCCACTCAGTCCCGACATCGGTGAACTGACCAGGCGCCTCCTGGAGCCATAACTCGTTATCCTTTTCGGCGGTCTTGACATAGTTATTCAAGTTCCGCCCACCGGAGCAATAGGAATCCATCAACCCGTTGTGATCAACGTCGGACCAGGCGCAATCATGTCGATCCAGAATGCCGCCTTGGCTATTAACTCGCTTCCAGGCGTTCTGCGCAACATAGGTGAAAGTTCCGTTACCATTGTTTCGCATCAGCTTGGAATCGATTTGTTGATGAAAACCCACCCAGATGTCCTGGAAACCGTCGTTGTTGTAGTCGACGGTTGACGCTGCCCAGCTGAGCTGCCCAGCAAAGCGGAGGCCAGCAGGAGCCGCGATATCCACCAGCTCGGGCGAGCCTGCCACCGAGGCTGATGGTAGGGCCGCACTACCTGATGCCAATATCACGATTGACACGGCAACTTTACTTATCGACCTGACCATTTGGCTTCCTTCGCGTCATGAAGGCTCCCGAGCGCAGCCACCTGGACCGTACTCTACATTCGTCATCTACTGACCGGGAGGGTTTAGCACGAACTCACGAACACCACCGGGACCGCGATGGTGTTCGGGGACAAGAGTGAGCGGGTGAGGTCTCGGGCCCAGGGCCTCCGCGTCGTAGGTCGACTGCTTGTGAGCTGAGGTGGCGGGCGCGCGAGCGACACCACACCGGATGACCAGAACATCGGCTGATGCCGCCCGCTCGGCAACGAGCCGGGCCCGATGATCGGTGGTGACCGGAAGCTGACCGAATTCGGCACCATGGATACGGCTTTGCGTTGCGGGTCGCGCCGGCAGCGTCCTAGCTCTCGGTGCCGCGTTCCGCGCCCCGGCGCCAGCGGATCCCGGCTTCCATGAAGCCGTCCAAATCACCGTCGAAGACGGCCGTCGGGTTGCCTACTTCGTAGCCGGTACGGAGATCCTTGACCACCTGATAGGGGTTCAGCACATAGTTGCGCATCTGATCGCCCCACGCCGCGGTGACATCACCGCGCAGGCCGTCGAGGTGGGCTTTCTCCTCTGCCTTCTTCATCGCCAATAACTTCGCCTTGAGCACGACCATGGCGCTGGCCTTGTTCTGCAACTGGCTCTTCTCGTTTTGGCAGCTCACCACCGTGCCGGTGGGGATGTGGGTGAGCCGGACCGCGGAATCAGTGGTATTGACAGACTGCCCCCCAGGACCGCCAGACCGGTAGACGTCGACCCGAATGTCCTCGTCGGGGATGTCGATGTCGTCGGTCTGTTCGAGCAACGGGACCACCTCAACCGCGGCAAAACTGGTTTGCCGTCGCCCTTGGTTGTCGAACGGGCTGATCCGCACCAACCGGTGGGTGCCGGCCTCGACCGACAGGGTGCCGTAGGCGTACGGCGCATGGATCGCGAAGGTGGCCGACTTCAAGCCGGCCTCTTCGGCATATGAAGTGTCGAAGATCTCAACGGGGTAGCTCTTCTGTTCGGCCCAGCGGACATACATCCGCATCAACATTTCCGCGAAATCGGCCGCATCCACTCCGCCTGCACCCGAGCGGATCGTCAGCAGCGCGTCGCGCCCGTCATACTCGCCGGAAAGCAACGTTCGGACTTCCATCCCTGCCACTGCTTTCTTGAGCCGGATCAGTTCAGCCTGAGACTCCGCTAGCGACTCAGCATCGCCCTCCTCGGCAGCCATATCGACCAGCAGAGCCACGTCGTTGACCCGACCGTCGAGTTCAGTGAACCGGTCCAGCTCACCATTGAGCAGCGACAGCCGGCCCGTCACTCGTTGTGCGTTGGCCTGGTCGTCCCACAGGTCGGGCGCCGAAACTTGCACTCCCAACTCCGCGATCTCGGCGCGGATCGCGGGCAGGTCGAGAACCTGCTCGATGGTATGCATCGTCGCTTGGAGTTGCTTTATTTCGGTATCCACGTCAGGTCCTGCCACAAACAGCTACGTTACGTTGCTCCCCCGACGCCTGTCGAAAGGGAACCGCCACTCCCCCGACCGAGCGATCCGCCCAGTGCTAACGATCGAGACCGATGATCGCGGAGCCCGATGCAGCGATGCGCGGCCGATCCGGCGATCCCGGAATGGCAAGCGGAAGGTCCAGCGGCGCATGCACTCGAACCACCACACTGTTGACGCCGACGGTGACCGTGTAACCCGCACCGGGAAACCTCTCCGTGGCACCGCTGGCCGAGAAGTAGTCCCGAACCGCGGTGCGGGCTGCGGCTGCCACGAGATCGGCGCGCTCGCCTCGCAACCCAGGGCCGTAGACCTCTCGCCCCATGGCGCCGCCGTTCGCACCCGCCAAAGCGGCACCATCGGCCAACGTGGCTAGCCCCTGACGCTGCAGATAGGCCGCCGAAGCATCGACCACCAGAGCTACCGCCATCAGCAAGATCGCGGCAAACCCGACGATCATCACCGTCATCTGGCCACGCTCATCGCGGCGAGTCACCATCGCGAACATGCCAGCCAGGTTCACGACTTCTCCCGAAACTGACCGATGGGCACGGAGTGGGTAGCGTCGATCCGGACACTCGGTCGGTTTCCACCAAGCGCGCTGGGGAGCAGCGGGAGCGCGACCTGAGAATCGACCGCGATATGGATCGTTGTGCCCCCCCGATGGCAGTCCGTGGGCACCGGTTCACAGGAGATGGTGAGATCTAGCGGCGCATCGGCCAGCCCCTGATCGGCCATCGCCAGACGCGCCACCGCTGTCGCGTCCGCCTCGCCCTGCGCGTCGGTGTCGGCCAGCGCGAACGCTCGGCCCGCACTCCGGGCCGCAGCGCTCACCGCGAAAGCGCCACGCTGAACCTCGAAGACCGACAACATGATGTAGACCAATGGCACCAAGAGCAACAGACCGAGCCAGGTGAACTCGATCAACGCGCTGCCACGCTCGTCTCTGGCCGCTCGGCAGCGCGACGCCTGCTTCCTGAGCGTTTTACCCCGAACCTGGGGTATCGGGACGGTTGGTCGAGTCATGGGCGACGCTCGTCAATGGCATGACCGGTCGCCGTCAGTCGCACCCCAGGCCCCCAGAGCCCCAACGGCGGAACCCGCGCCCGAACCGTCACGCGAACCCCCGGCGCTCCGTTGACGGGTTCCGCGGCGGCGGTGATGTCGCGAGCGAACCGGCCCGCGATCGCGCCGTCGATCTCGGCGCGAGTCTTCGCAACTCCGTCATCGGGGCTACGGTCCAGCGTTGCCGCGTATCGCGCTCCTTCGGAGGCGGCAGAGGTCAACGTATTGCGAACATGCAGGACCAGGGCAACCTGCAAGATGCCCAGCACCAATGGCATGAGCACCATCATGACGAGCACGAAGTCGACGACGGCAGATCCCCGCTCGACCGCGATGCGGCCACCCGACCCGCTTCGATCCGGCCCGCTTCGATCCGGCCCGCTTCGATCCGGCCCGCTTCGATCCCATCCGACTCGATCGGGCCCGACTCGTCCTAACCAGGTCAAGATCAGCCGCCCACCGAGCTCAGCGCGTCTGACAGCAATTGCTCCAATCGCTGACCGGCGAAGGCCCACAACGCCCCCACCAGCCCAGCAGTCATGACGGTGATCAACACCCACCCGGGCACGTCGCCACGCTCATCTCGGCCGTTTCGCATCGGCGGTGCGGTCAGCGCGACAGCGAAGCGCAGATACAAGTTCACGATCGGTTCCATGGTTCCCACTTTCCTATTCAATTGATACGACTCCAGAGCGGATCACTCCGGCTAAGGCGTGGTGAGGCTGAGGCCGACCACACCGGGCCAGAACGCAAACAAGACCGTGATCGGCAAGACCAGGAAAACCACTGGCACCATCATGGCCACCTCTTTGCGAGCCGCGGTCTCGATGAGCTCGCGGCGTCGAGATTCGCGAACGTCGGCCGCCTGGGCATGGAGCACGTCGGCCAGTGGCGTGCCGCGTTCGACAGCGACGGCCACACCCTGCGCGAAGCGGGCCACTATCGGCAGCCCGGTGTCGGCTGCCATTCGGTCGAAGGCGCTGCCGACTGGCTCACCTGTTCTGATCGCAGCCTGGACCTTGGCGAGTTCACCGGAAAGCTCACCGCCGGAACGACGCACCACACGATCAAGAGCGGCCACCGGCCCCTCACCGGCGGCGACGGTCAACGCGAGCAACTCGGCCACCGTCGGAAACTCGGCAACTATCCGTCGTTCCCGCGCACGCGCCTGAACCGTCAAGCGATTCTCGCGCAGGAGAACGCCGACCACGAAGGCGGCCAGACAAAAAAGTATGGAGGCCACCGCACCCGACGGGTCCCGTGTCGCCTCAAGCAACCCCAAGGCGGCGGCCATGGCAAACCCAGCCAGCCCCCACAGCACCTGTTCGATGCGGAACTCATGAACCGACTTCTCCAGTCCGGCGCGAATCAGGCGACGCTGAACCGAGGCGGCGCCGCCCAGCACCCGCTCGGTTGCCTCAGCCGCGGCACGCAGACTGGGCCCGAACACGTTGTGCACGACGGCGCCGATGCCGTCGACACCTCGGCCGGTCGAGGGCAACCGGTTCCGGCGTCGGAGCGCTGTAGCGGCGGTGTGCACGTCGCGGACATAGGGAAATACCCGATCTACCAGCGCCGGGCGTCGAATGGCCGCCACTCGCGCGCACACCAGCCAGAGCCCGCCACCAATGGCGGCGCCCAAGACAGCGCCCCACCACGCCCCGCTCACGACAGAATCCGTTGTTCGACCGGTAGTCTGCCGAGCCGCATCATCAACCAGTAAGCGAAGACGCAGGCGCCAGCCCCGAACAGCAATATGAGCACACCGGCCGGTGAGGAGTAGCGCTGAATGACTTCGCGTTGGAAGCTGAGCATGAGCAACACCAGCCAAGGCGCGGACACCGCAAGCCGAGCACCGTTGACAGTCCACGCCTGTCGTGACTCCATCTCGGACCGAGTGCGCTCGTCGTCACGCAGGTAGCTCGACAAGTTGCGCAACAGGCGTCCCAATTCGCCACCGCCTACCTCACGGGCAACCCGGAGCCCCTCCACCACTCGATCTCCTACCGGATCGGCGAGCCGGGCCTTCAACGCATCGAGAGCGTCACCGAACCGACCGCTCACCTGATAGTCCAAGGCAAAGGCATCGAAAGCCTCACGTAGCGGTTCGGGGCCCCGCACGCCCAACGCGGCCAGCGCGTCAGGCAAGGACATTCCGGCCCGGACCGCTGATGCCAGATTGTCGACCGCCTCGGGCCACACCTGGGCGAACTCGCGCTGGCGACGCCGCGCTCGGCCCATCACGATGGCCACGGGCAGATAGGCGGCCAATAGCCCGAAGACCAAGGCCACCGGCAGGGTCCGAGACACCAACTCGATGGTCAGCAGCACCACCGCGCCCAGCGCGACGCACAGCACGACGAAACTGGACGTCGACACCGTCGACATACCAGCTCGGGCTAGCAGCCGAGCGAGGCGAGTCGTGTTGTCGTTCGTGGCCCGATGGCTCCGAGGCAGGAAGAACGCAGACCACACCAGCACCGCGCCGACTCCGAAACCCAGTCCGATCAGCGCACCCATCAGCCAGCCTCAGCCAACAGCCGGTGCACATCCACACCGGCCCGCTCGTAGCGATCAAGGCGACCTGGCATGCCAGAGGATCGGCGTAACTCATCGCCCGCTCGGTGAAAGACGGGCTCCACCTCGATAATGTCGTTTTCCACTCTGCCCGGCACTGATACCACCTCGTTGACCCGACGTTCGCCGCGATGATCGATCCCCAGATGCACGACCAGATCAACCGAGCTAGCCACCGTGGGCACGACGAATCGGGCCGAGATGTTCTCCCCGGCGAGCAAGGGCAGCGTGCACATCTTCACCAAGGCTTCTCGTGCGCTATTGGCATGCAGCGTGCACATACCAGGCAGTCCGGCGTTCAACGCCAACAGCAAATCGAGGCACTCTTCCGCGCGAACCTCTCCGACGATCACCCGGCTCGGACGCATTCGGAGAGCTTCCTTCACCAGATCGCGGAGCCGAATCTCGCCGGTGCCCTCCAAACCGGATTGGCGAGTCTGCATCGGCACCCAATCGGGATGTTGAAACTGCAGCTCGAAGACCTCTTCCGCCGACACCACCCGATCACCTCCCGGGATGGCTGCCGCCAAGCAATTCAGCATGGTGGTCTTGCCGGCCTGGGTGCCACCGGCGACCAGGATGTTGAGACCAGCACGGACGGAGGCATCCAGAAACGCGGCCGCTTGGGTGGAGAGACTGCCCAGTTCGACCAGGTCGCTCAATCGCGCTGCCTTCAGGACGAACTTCCGGATGTTCACCGCCGAGAAACCGCGGCTAATTCCCTGGAGCACCACATGCAGTCGATGCCCTTCGGGCAACATGGC
>JBOFLH010000191.1:0-1876 GCA_051657765.1 Nocardioides sp.
CCACGGCCAGCCGCCGGACCCGCTCCTTCACTTGATCAACCAGGCCGCCATCGGCGTCAACGACGTCGTGATCTGCCCCGACGCCGACCTTGGCGGAATCCGCATCGCGGCTCGAATCCATGACCACCTCCCGGCGGACACCCGTCGCGTGATCGTCGACATCGGCACCGGCGAGCACGAGCAAGGCGAACCCTTCAGCACCATGACCCGCGACCTAGTCGCCGCGACAGCGGAACGCACCGACGCGGTGGGAGCTTTCGCCCGCAACTGCCTTGCCCGCGGGTACGCCGTCGAACAAGAAGCCCCTGCCCGTGCCACCCTGCAGCCGCTCTTGTAACCCACACACAGCACGACATACCCGTGTGAGTTGCCGTCTGCCCCGCCACAATCCCGCCCGAAGAACGCACATCATCGACAAGGGGTACGTCCGGCTGGTGATCTCCGGCTGAGCATGTCCTACCGGGTCGCGGGTGCGCGGCGAATCCGCCGAAGGCTACGGCTGGCGTGTCGATGACCTGCTCGCTGGCCGCTCCGTAGTGGCTCTTGCGGGTAGCTAGGGTTCTAGGGACTGATTCCACCGACCATGGTCCCCACGTCAAGTAGTTGGCAGGATTTCTTTGGTTTGAGAGGTGAAGATCCTGGGGTCGGCTAACCCGAGGTGCACTTCATTGGGCCGGTTCCAGGGTCTCGCGGATGCTAGTTGTACTCGACGGGGTATTCTTCGGCGTGTTTGGCGAGCATGCCGGTGTTGTTGATCTCGTCAATGAACAGCCGTTCGTACGTCGGGGTGCCGAAGCCTCGTTCGTGGCGGTCATCTCCTCGGGCAGGTCTGTGGGAAATACTGCGCTGAGGAGTGGGCCGATGTCGCCGATGAACAAGAGCACCGTGCCGATCCGGGCAAGGGTCCCGCGGTGTCCAAGGCAGGTGATCGCCAACATGATCAGGCTTGCTGCCCAGAGCAGGAAGGTCGCGATCATCACCCAGCCCGCGTCGCCGCAGAGTGGGGCCCTGCAGACTTGGTGACAGAATGATCTGAGGGGTGGGCGCAACCACGGCACATGAGCTGCCCGTCGGACGGCGCGGCAAGTGCCCAACTCGGCTGCAGTGGTTTCTGTCACTGCGGTCAAGACCGCAAGTACCTATGACCACGATTCGTGGAGAGGCCCGGAGCGTTGACGAGACGCGTGTGCGGCGGCCGCGTGCGGAACGACGCGCCCTCGCGGCTAGGTATGCAGGATCCGTGCCGTATCGAGAGCGGAGACCCGACTGCGAAGCGGGTGCGGGTGAGCCAATCGAAGAAGTTGTTCGGGGGTGTCGGGTCGATGTGATGGGGTTGGCGCATGGCATCGGGCACTCGGCGTCGGAAAGCGCGTAGGCGGCGGCAGCAGCGCGCGAAGTTGAATGCGCCCGTCATGGACGTGCACGGAGAGATGGTGCTGAACTCACTCGATGCGATGGAACACCTGGTTAGACGGTTTGTGGTGCGTGAGGACCCTGTCGCGGAAATGGATGTCGAGTTCCAGGGCGCTGTCGACGAACTTGTAGCCAGGCTTGAGAACTTCGACCCGTTCCGCCTCATCGAGGTCGCCCGCATCAGCTACTTGCCGATTGCGCCCAAAGGCACGGTCATCGTGACTCCTGAGGCCATGGCCGCGCACGTGGAGCTTCTGGCGCTGGTCGCTTTGGCTGCGGCCAAGTCTCGCGGCGTCGAGGTGTTTGCGCCGGTCGAGTTCCAGGCAATGAGCAAGTTCGCGAGCGAGGCCAAGGGCTGGATGGAGGATCTGTTCCGGCTGGCCCAGATACGAGCCGTAGCGGGTGTCGACTCGACGAACAAGCTCGCAATGATCGAGTTACTTCTTCGCGGTTCGCAGGTATG
>JBOFLH010000192.1:0-1872 GCA_051657765.1 Nocardioides sp.
CCACCCGCGGCCGGACGACCGACCCTGACTCCATCGAACACGGCGCCGCGATCCGATCTACCTTCGTGCCTCTCTGACATGCCAGCTCCCATCTGGACGCGAAAGCAGAGCCAGGCATACGTCCGCCTCGTCGTCGCTCACGAGCAATCTAGCGGTGTGGCCTACGAGAGCAGTGGTGGCGTCTCGCGACGTCTCGCGGCGGGGGCCTCGGCGTCGACCGCTTCGCCGAGGACGGCCCTGACATCGTCGCCGAAGCTTGCCGGTGCGGCATCGACAACCGGCGACCGGGCCAGGTCCCCTGTGGCCTCACAGAGCGCCCGAACCGGCAAGACGTTCCGGACGACGATGGCGACCACGCGGGGCTACTGTCGCTCGTGGTGAGGGACTCATCACCGCTGTACTCGCCAGCCTGTGCAGCGGTTGAGCACACTCGGTCGAGAAGGGATCCGCCCATTGCGCATCGTGGCATTGCTTCGCGGGATGAACATCGGCGGTAACCGCTTGCCGGTGACACGACTACGTGAGGTCGCCGCAGGAATCGGCTGGCGGAACGTGCGCAGCTACCTGGCGTCCGGCAACCTCATCGCCACCGTCGAGGGGCCGACCGATGCGCTGTCGCAGGACCTCGAGAGGGCGCTTGCGGCCGTTGGGTTGGCCGTGCCGGTGCTCGTGCTCACTGACCGGGAGCTCGGTGCAGCGCTTGCCAGCTGCCCGTTCCAGCCTGCGCGAGGCCAGGACGTGCACGCCTTCTTCCTCTGGTCGGACCCCGTCGTGGACACCGACGCTTTGCACGCGTTCCGTGCGCCGTCTGAAGAGCTCGAGGTGCGCGGCCGGGTGGCGTGGCTGCATGCGCCTGAGGGGATCGGCCGCTCGAAGCTGGCCGACAGACTGCATCGAGTGGTCAAGGAGACCGACATGACCGCGCGCAATCTCAACACTGTGCGCGCCTTGGCGGACCTGGTCGACGACACGTGACGAGCCCGCCTGACGGAGCCGTCATCGCTCCAACACCCGGCAAGCCAGTCACGGACGCCTTGGTTGTCACGGATCCTCCCTGGATGATCGCGAGCGGCGGACAATCGAAAGGAAGTTGTTGATGGTCCTCGACGTCGCACACCACGCCGTCGACCCCATCAGTTCGCCGAGCGTGCCAGTAGCGCCCACCTCGCCAGCCACCGTACGACCATCCCGCACCTGCCCGCTCCGTGTGACCATCCCCTGCGAGACACCTCGCCCGCGGTACGACGGTGGCGTCCGCTGCATGGCGCGCGAATGCGAGCCGCAGGGACCGGGATCATTCACCGGCCGGCAGTGGGTGTTTGCGGTATTGACCGCAGTGACGAAGACCACTGCGCTCCTGATGCGCAGGTGCGGCGCGCCGGCCTTCTACTTCTGTCCGATGATCAACTCGATGCCAGAGGGGCCGAGGGCACGTGCAACTCGTTCCCCCAGGGCTGATCCGTTGGTTCCTCTGTGATGGCTGCGCCATTCGACGCATGATCTCGACGGCCGCGTCGCAGTCCGTGACGTAAACCCATAGCGACATCGGGCCAACTGCGGGTACAGGATCATCGTGGGGTGGGTCGGAGGCGCCGAAGCCAACGACGGATCCTGCCAGAGTGATCGTTGCGAAGGCTGGTTCGTCTGCGCCTGTGGGGAATCTGAAGGTCTCGGTGGCGCCGCACGCGTCCACGAAGAATCGGACGGCTTGTGACACGCTTTGGCAAGCGTAGATCGGGAAGGCTTGTTCGAACATGGCATCTCCTTGTTGTTGAGGCGTGAAGTGCTGCTGCTCTGATGACGAGCGACGACCGCCGAGATCGACGGGCTGACAGATAGTCGCGTGGACGCCGTGAGCGCTCCGGGGGCGCT
>JBOFLH010000193.1:0-8536 GCA_051657765.1 Nocardioides sp.
AGCTTCGGTGACCGCGATGAGGCGCGACTGGCTGAGGTCGGGGCTCGCCGTGCTGATGCTCGCGATGGGACTGCTCCCGCAGGCCGCTCAGGCCGCCCCCGGCGACGGCTGCCTGAGCACTCAAGCGGTGCACACCGGCGAACTGCCCTGGGCGCTGCGCCGACTTGCCCCACAACGCAGCTGGCCACTGGCTCGCGGCCAGGGAGTCACCGTCGCCGTGCTCGGTAGCGGCATCGACGCTCGCAACCCGCAGTTCGCTCCGGGGCAAGTGTTGGCCGGACGGGACTTTCTCACCGGCGGAACCACCAGCGGGTTCGGCGGGCGAGCCGACAACGACTGCGACGGCAGCGGCACGTTCGTTGCCGGCCTGATCGGCGCGCAACCCAGTCCGGAGACCACCGTTGTGGGCCTGGCGCCCGACGTCACCCTGCTGCCCGTGCGGGTCGGGCAAACCACCGAGAGCGGAAGTGGGCTGCCCAGCGCCGGCACCCTCGCCGACGCCATTAACTACGCCGCGACCCGGGCCGAGGTCATCGTGATCTACAACTTCGCCACCGACGGCAGCCCACGACTACGTCGCGCCATCAGCCAAGCCCGCCAGCGCAATGTCGTTGTGGTCGCTGGTGGCAGCGCGCTCAGCGCGGTGACCAGCACCGGCGAAACCACCGTGAGTCAGTTCCCCTGCGGCTACGAAACCGTGATCGCGGTCGGCGGGCTCACCAAAGACGGCCAGCCGGTCGACACCTCATGCCAAGGCCCGCGACTCGATCTCGCCGCCCCCGGAACCTCCTTGATCAGCACCGCGCCCATGAACGGCGCAAAGAAAGGTGCGGAGGGCGGCCTTCCGCTCAACCATCAGGTTATCGCTGACAACGCGCCCGGCTACGCCGCGGGTTACGTCGCCGCCGCCGCGGCGTTGCTGCTGTCCTACGAGCCGGCTCTCACCCCGGACCAGGTCGAACAGGTGCTGCTCGACCAAGCCGACCACAATCCCGACGGTGCACGCAACGACCAGCTCGGGCAAGGCATCCTCAATCCCTATGCGTCGCTCACCGCCGTCAACCTACGCAACACTCAAGATGCCTCAGTGGCCCGCGAGACCCGATTGCGCCGGGAACTGCCGCCACCGCGAACACTCAGTCCAATTGTGGTGTGGTCGGCCCTCGGCTGCGTCTTCCTTGCGGTGCTGATCCCGGTCGCCGCCGCCACCGTGCTCAACGCCGCCCGCCGGCGATGGCGGCCAGGGTCCCGACAGGCCGGGATTCAACAGCCCGGCTCTCGACAGCCCGGGCATAGCCGCGCTAGTGTGCCCAGTTGATTATCCTCGTCGGCTCTGGTGATCGCGAAACTCTGTGAGATCCACCGACGGCGGGGACGGCCAACAAGACGGGGGCAGCGTGACTGCATCGAGCGAAACTGTCGACCGCGAAACACCGACGTCGGCAACCACCAGCGTTGCCGTTATCGAGGACCATCCACTCTATCGAGAAGCTCTCGACAGCGTGCTGACTGCCAGCCCCAACCTGGAACTCGTGCTCTCGGTGTCCACCATTGAAGAGTTCGACGCCCGCAGCAAGCAGCGACCCGACGTGGTCCTCGTCGATCTCCACCTACCTGGGCTCGATGGTCGAGCCGGCATACGCCATCTACAGACCGCCGGCCACCGGGTGCTGGTGCTGTCTGCCTCCGTCGACGGTGAAGACGTCGTGCACGCGATCGGCGAGGGGGCTTGCGGCTACCTCTCCAAGGACGCGCAGGCCAGTGAAATCGTTGCTGCCGTCGGCGCGGTGGCCGCCGGCCGCAACTACGTCTCTCCGATGCTCGCCGGGCACCTGTTGCAATCGGTCCGGCGCCCCACCGCTCACCAACCCGATCTCAGTGATCGGGAATGTGAGGTGCTGGGACATCTGGCCCGCGGGATGACCGACCAGGCGATCGCGAAAGAGCTTGGCATCAGCATCAGCACCGTGCGCTCCCACCTGGACCGCATCCGAGACAAGACCGGTGAACGCCGTCGTGCCGAACTCACCAGATTCGCCATCGAGAACGCGATCACCGGGCCACCGACGCCCGCTCAGCGATCCCCCCAGAAGTCCATGTGGGTAGTTCGACCCTAGTGTTCACTCAGATAGAAAATATGCTTCTGCTATCGCACTCGGTCGCCCGTTTTGGCGTCCCCCATCCGGAGGGTCAATGTCCACCGATTCATCGAAGCACGGCGACACGACACTGTTACCCACCCACCGCGACCTCGCTGGCGGGTCTGGCTCCGTCAGTAGTAGCGTCATGAGCGGCCAGGCTGACGGTCCCATGAGTGGGTCCGCCAGCGAGCCCGCGGCTCACGACACCACCCCTGAGCCAGCATCCTCTCGGCGAGAGCTGGATCAGGGCCAACGCGCGCTGCTGTTGCTCGCCGCCGAGTTTCCGCTGCATCGCATGGCGTTGCTGCGGTCTGACACTCTGCTGACCGCGGTGCACGCGAGTCTGGGCCGGACCGGCCTTCATCCCGAGGAGCTCACCCGTCGGCTGGTCGCTGCCGGGCCGCTCAACCCCGCGGACCCGGTCGGCACCTTGGTCGGACGCTGCCATCAACTGCCAGCCGATTCCGAGACCGGCGCCGCGCCGACCGCCACAGCCTCGTCGAGCCCGCCCAGCCGATCGGCGCTGCCGCTGGGAGACGTCCTCGCCGGCTCCCCACCGTCGGTGGCGCTCCCGCCCGTCATCAACCCGCCGGCCATGACCCCGGCCGCCATGACCCCGCCCCCCTCGGCTCCGGCTGTCTCCGCGCCACCGGTCAACCCGGTCGGCAGACACGGGAAGCCGGCAGCGGCATACCCCGAGATGACTGCTAGTGCCGCGCCGGCAACTGCCGCAACTTCGCGTCATTCGGGGCACTACCAACCACGCCGGGTGGCGCGTCCCGTCAAGCAGGTCGCCACCCGCGGCTGGCGGCATGCGCTTAACGTGGCCACCGGTCGGCTGCTCAAACTCGGGCCGGGACCGGACGAGCGCTACGAACTCGAACTGATCGACGCCGTGCGATCACCGATCAGCGGCTACCGGCACGTCGTGGTGCTCTCCCTCAAGGGCGGCTCCGGCAAGACCACCACCACGGTGATGATGGGCCACACCTTTGCGTTGCACCGCGGGGATCGGGTCGCCGCCATCGACGCCTCGCCAGACGCCGGCACCCTCGCCTACCGCATTCACGAGGAACCTGCCGCCTCCGTTCGCACGCTGCTCGACAACGCCGACTCACTACGCCGTTACGTCGATGTGCGGTCACTCTCCGCGCACGCCGAGTCCAGGCTGGACGTGATCGCCTCGGACCCCGACCCCGGCGTCACCCGCCCGTTCGGCAGCGCCGACTACCGTCGGGTCGCCGACATCATGACCCGCTTCTACAGCCTGGTCCTCACCGACTGTGGGGCCGGGTTGATGCACGACGCGATGGGCTCGGTGCTGGACTCCGCGGACCAAATGGTGCTGGTGATGAGCCCCGCGGTCGACGGCGCCCGCAGCGCCAGCCTCACCCTGGACTGGCTCGACGCGCACGGCTATTCCGACCTGGTGCGCAGCGCCGTAGTGGTGATCAACGCCGTCAGTCGCAGACCGTTGGTCGACGTTGACGAAATGGTGGAACACTTCGGGACTCGCTGCCGCAGCGTGATCGAGATTCCCGTCGACCAACACCTAGCCGAAGGAGGCCCGACCGACATGGACAGGCTAACCAAACCCACTCGTCGGGCCTACCTCACCCTGGCTGCCACCGTCGCTGACGGCTTCGACGACGCATCGGCTCGACGGGCGCGTGCCCGATGAGTTTCGAAGACGACCCCGAAGGCGAAGTGGCTCGGCTGATGGCCGAAGCCAAGCAGCAACAAGACGAGTTGGCCAAGGTGCGCGACTCGGTGCTAGCTACCGAACTGGTCGGGTCCGCCGAGCGCGGTGCGGTGACCGTGAAGATGAGTGGCGGTGGCCGCTTCACCTCGGTGACTATCGAACCCGACGCTGTCCGACGTTTCGACTCGCATGTGCTCGGCGAAGTCGTCCTGGAGGCCATTCACGACGCCATGGGCAAGCTGGCCGACCTAAGCAAGGAGAAGTTCGGCCCTTTCCTCGGCGACCCGGGCATCATCGAGGAGACGGTCACCTACTGGAAACCGGAAGACCGGAAGCAGCAACACCACCGCTGACCGGACATCGAACTGGGTTCGGCGGTGGCTGGGCAACGGCACGTGGCGCCAAGTCGCCCGGTTGCGCCTGACCAGGCAGGTCGATTCGAACGCGCATACTGACCAGGTGGCGCGATTCCCCAGCCCGCAGGCTCCCCGACCACAACTCCCGGGCATTGCCGGCTGGGTCACCGGCCGACGAGTGTTCCTCGGCTCCGTCATCGCCGGCGCGGCGACCATCGGCACCGCGTCCGCGACCCAACATGACCGACCTCACCGGACTCCGCCGGCTCCGACCCGACAGCTTCCTCGGATTCCGCACGAGCGGACGCCCGGTGGTGGCCGTGCGCCGATACCGACGACCACCCCAGGGCGGATAGACCGGGGCACACTTGCGTCCCGATATCGTCCGGGCGAGACCGGGTGGGCCATCGGCTATCCGCCGGGATCCACCCGCCGGGTTCCCCTAGTGATCGCACTCCATCAGATGGGCGGCACCCACCGGTCCGCGTTCCGATCGAAGATGCGCGTCGACGCGTTCCTCGCGGCGCACGTTGCCGGCGGCGGCACCCCGTTCGCGATCGCCACCATCGACGGGGGCCGGACCTACTGGCACCCGCGCGAGGACGGTGAGGATGCCAGCGCGACGGTAGTCGAGGAGTTCGTGCCGCTGCTGGCCCGACGCGGTTTCGACACTAGCCGGATCGGTCTGCTGGGCTGGTCGATGGGCGGATACGGCGCGCTGCGTCTCGCCGGGCTGCTTGGGCCCGAACGCGTCAGCGCGGTGGCCGTGGCCGGGCCGGCGGTGTGGGTGAACCCACTCGAAGCGGCGACCTCGGGATTCGAGACGCCCGCGGCGTACCGCAAACACACGATCTTCGAGAAGCAAGGGCAGCTCCGCGGAATTCCGGTGCGAATCGACTGCGGCACCAGCGACCGGTTCTATCGATCGGTGGTCGCCTACGCCGCCGGCTTCCGCCACGAGATCACCACGAACTTCGTCGCCGGCGGTCACAACACCAACTTTTGGCGTCGCGCGCTGCCGGACCAGGTGGCCTTCCTCGGCGCGCACCTCGCCTGACGCTCATCATGCGTCGTGCACAGCACGGCATACGGGCCAATCGGTAGGCGAACAGCACCCATTCGGGCCAGAATCAGGAAACCGGATCACGTTTGCCTACCCGTCGGCACGCCCTCACGGACCGAGTCAGCCGAGCGCCGAGCGCACATCGGTATGAGTGAAGACAGCGCCCTTGAAAAGCAGCTCGTCCCGCTCGGCGGTCGCCAACGCGTAGGAAAAGGTGTCCCCAAGGTTCAACTTCGCCGGGTGCCCCGATCCGCGACCATACTCCTGGTAGGCGCGGCGAGCGATCCGGGCGTGCTCGTCGGTCAAGGCGACGATCTCGACGCCAAACTCCGCCAACAGATCATTCAATTGGCGAGACAGCACCGGGTCCCGGCGGGTATCGGTCACCACTCCACACTCGACAAAAGACGCGGCACATATCAACGGCTTCGCTGTCGCAGTCAGAACCTCGACATATGTCTCGTAGCCCGGCTCCTCCAGAAGGATAGCCACCAACGCAGAGGAGTCGACAATCACCGCGGCAATCCCGTCTCTGGATCGTAGAGATCCTCAATTGAGAGAGCCGAGTGCTCGGTCGCCCGCATTCGGACATGGATGTCGGCCAGGAGCGCGTCGATGCGCGCCCGCTTGGCGAGAGCTTCGGCATCGAGAGTCGCCAGATATAACTCCAGTGCCTTCGCGATAGCACCGGTTTGGCTCTGATTGGTCCGCGCGGCCGCCTCTCGCGCCAGCTGATGCACGCGTTCGTTCTTGATGTTGAGGCTCATGGTAGAAGTCTATCAAGGTGTCTACCCCTTGAGCTCGGGGCGACTCGGTTCCCGGGGCGGCCCGGTTCAGCACGGGCCAGTGCGGCCGGCTGCCGCGACTGCCGAGTGAGGTGTCCACTCGCCCCAATGCATGGTGTTGGCAACGAGCCAAACCTGGCAACGGGAGCCTAAGATCAGCTGCGACAGGTCAGGTCGGAGGAGACGAATGGAACCGGTTCAGACGATCGCGCTGATCGTGGCGCTGGGGCTCACCGTCGTCGGCGTGGCGCTGTTCGCCCGGATGGTCGGCCATCTCGTCTCGGTTGTCCGAGCCGGTACGCCGGCCCATCGCACCGACCACCTGGGCGGCCGGCTCCGCACCATGCTGACCGAGACCCTGTTGCATACCCGGATGCGGCAATGGACCCGGATCGGGATCGCGCATTGGGGCATCATGGTGGGCTTCGGACTGCTGTTCCTCACTTTGGTCACGGCCTACGGGCAGCTGTTCGATGCCCATTTCGCGCTGCCCGTGCTCGGGCACTTCGCGCCGTTCGAGTGGGCCACCGAACTTTTCGCCTGGGCCATGGTGATCGCCATCGTGCCGTTCATGATCTATCGCGCAACCCGGCCTGCGGAACGGGTCCGCGGAGAGGCCGGACGACTGTACGGGTCCACCATGTGGCAGGGGTACTTCGTCGAATGGGTGATCCTGCTGGTCGGGATCTGCATCATCAAGCTTCGTGCGCTCGAATATGCCCTCACTCAGTATGGCGACCAGCCGACGCGGGCCACACTGCTGCACTTCCCACTGACCGGCTGGCTCGGCGACGGGTTCACCGGATTCTCCGAGTCGACCCTGGTGACCCTGATCTGGACCGTAGCCGCGATCAAGATCAGCGTGTCGATGATCTGGCTGATCGTGCTCGGGCGCAACGCCACCATGGGCGTCGCATGGCACCGGTTCACCGCACCCCTCAACATCCTCTTCAAACGCGAGTCGTCCGGCGCCACCGCGCTGGGCGCCGTACAGCCGCTGTTGCTGGCCGGTCGGCCGATGATCCTGACCGACCTGGCCGACCTCGATGAGCTGACCGAGGACGCCGCGCTGGGCGTGGGTCGGGTCGAGGAGTTCTCCTGGAAGGCCCGCCTCGACTTCACCTCGTGCACCGAGTGTGGCCGGTGCCAGAGTCAGTGCCCAGCATGGAACACCGAGAAACCGCTCTCGCCGAAGCTGTTGATCACCGCGCTCCGCGACCACACCTATGCCCGCGCGGCTGGCCGTGAGGCCGACCGCGCGCTGGTTGGGGACGGCAGCATCACCGATCCCGCGAGCTACGTCATCGATCCGGACGTGTTGTGGGCGTGCACCAACTGCGGCGCCTGTGTCCAGCAGTGTCCGGTCGACATCGAACACGTCGACCACATCGTTGACATGCGCCGGTTCCAACTATTGGTGGAGTCCAACTTTCCCGCCGAACTGACCGGCCTGTTCCGCGGCCTGGAGTCTCGGGGCAACCCGTGGAACATGTCCGCCCAGTCACGGATGGACTGGGCGGCCGGACTCGACTTCGAGGTTCCGGTCGTCGGGGACACCGTGCATTCCCTCGACGAGGTGGAGTGGCTGTTCTGGGTGGGCTGCGCGGGCGCCTATGAGGACAAGGCCAAGAAGACCACCCGGGCGGTCGCCGAACTACTCCACATCGCGGGCGTGTCTTTCGCGGTGCTCGGCAACGGTGAGACCTGCACCGGCGATCCCGCCCGCCGGGCCGGCCATGAATTCGTCTTCGCCGGATTGGCCGCACAGAACACGGCCACGCTGCGAGAGCACCGGGCGACGAAAGTCGTCGCGACCTGCGCACACTGCTTCAATACCCTGAAGAACGAGTACGCCGGGTTCGGCATCCAACTCGAGGTGGTGCACCACACCCAGTTGCTCAACCGGCTGGTCCGCGAGGGCCGCTTGACGCCGATCTCACCCGGACCGGATGAACACGCCGATCAGGGCCGGCCGAGTCGGACCATCACCTACCATGACCCGTGTTTCCTGGGTCGGCACAACCAGGTCTACGCACCCCCGCGCGAGCTGTTGGTGGCTATTCCGGGCGCGAAGCTCGTCGAAATGGAACGCAACGCCGAGCGTTCGTTCTGCTGTGGCGCGGGCGGCGCCCGCATGTGGATGGAAGAGCGGATCGGCGAGCGGATCAACGCCAACCGCGTCGCGGAGGCGGTCGGTACCGGTGCCGAGCAGATCGCGGTCGGCTGCCCGTTCTGCCGGGTCATGCTGTCCGACGGACTCACCTCGGCTCAAGCCGTCGGCGCCGCCCGAGACCAGGTCGAGGTCCTCGACGTCGCCCAGTTGCTCCTGGCTGCCGTCCAACCCAGCCCCACGACACCCCCTACCCCCGGCCCCGCCCCGTGGTGAGCAGGACCGCCGCCCCACGTCGACCCGGACGTGGCCCGCCCCGGGCCGGCGGACGCACCGAGCACCAGGTGGGTCAGCAGCTGGGTGGCGACGACCACGAGCA
>JBOFLH010000194.1:0-1586 GCA_051657765.1 Nocardioides sp.
GTCGCGTTTGCTCGTCGGCTCCGATCAACATGACGTGGCCGGTCGATCCCGAACTGGCCACGATGCCCTGCGCCGATCCAACCGGCCCTAGAGCGACCGGTAACGCCGACGCAGCCGCCAGGGCACAGATGGCCCAACCGGTCACTGGTCTACTTCTCCACTTGTCTTTTCGCACGTGAACTCCTTGGGCTAAGTGCTCTTGCCCATCCGAGTACCAGCGTCGCCAAATGGTTGCCTCTCGAATCGAGGAGGTGATCGCGTGCGGTCTGTGAGCCATCCTCGATGGCCCCAAATCGACAGGGTCAGTCGCCCTTGCTGCTGCCGAACATGATCTCGTCCCAGCTCGGCACCGAAGCCCGGCCTCGGTTCTTGCTGACCTCACGTCGGCGCGGTGGCGGGTCGGTAGTTCGGATCCGAGCCACTGTTTCGCTCAGATCTTCGGTTTCATCCTCGGCTGAGGCGCTCTTCGACGGTCGTGCCGCCATCAGGGGCTCGCTGGCCGCCGCTGGGGCCTGCTCCGCCGCGGGGCCTGAATCGAGGTCGTTGGTCAGCTCGGCAGCATCCTTGTCTCGTGGCAGGTCGTCGGCCGAGACCGCGGAGAGGCGGCGCCGACGAAGCGTATCCAAGTCGTCGCGATTGGCTTCCGGCACCGGGGCATCCAGTTGGCTGCCCGCATTCTGGTGGGCTGGTGTGGAGTCGGCTTGCCGGTCGCCGACCAGCCACATGGCGTCGTCGTTCTCGATCGTGACGTAGTTCCCGGGGGCGTCGAAGGCGAATCGAGCGGTCCGGGACTCCGGCCCGATAGTGAAGGTCGCGGTCAGCATCCACCTGCCGTCCTCACGTCGCCAGGCATCCCATCGCACGGTGTCGGGGTCCACGTGTTGGGGACGCAGGTGAGACGAGACCGCCTCGCCTAGCGTGCGCCCTCCGCTCGTTGACGGTTGCCCCCACGATTGCCGGGACACCTTGGTCGATGAATCGTCGGCCGAGGAATGGCTGGCCGAGGAATGGCTGGGCGTCGAATCGCCGACACGCCGCAAGGAAGCACGTTGAGCGCGGTCCGCGACATGCGCACGTTCGGCGAGCACGGGCCCCGCATAGGGCATGATCGCCTCGATGGTCGTCTGGGCCACTTGGGCAACCGACTCGGGAGTCTCGCCGGCACGAATACGCGCCTGAATGTCTCTCGGGCGGAGTGCGCTTTCCATCTGGATCTCCAACTGGCCGATTCGTGCCTGGTCGCCGCGGAGTGCGGCACGGAGCTTGGCGTCAACGGCCACGGTGTATTCCGAGCCGTCATCACTGACCAGGAGCAGCCGACTGCCGTCGCTACTCACCCCAGCGATGCTGAGCTGGATCATCGTCGGTGATGCTCCTGCCGTTTCGTTGACCACTAGCCGTGTCCACCACCCGCTCATACCGGGCTTGCTCTGCTGAGAGTGAGCCTACGCCAGTCCGGGGTCAGAACATCACACGTGAGATGGTGTCGGGCATGACACGTGAAGCTGATGTCATTGTGGTCGGTGCGGGACTCTCCGGCCTGGTCGCCGCACGCGCGGTGCAACAGGCCGGGCTCCAGGTGCTCG
>JBOFLH010000195.1:0-5454 GCA_051657765.1 Nocardioides sp.
CGTCCAAGACGCGGCCGGGGAACCCCTACCTACAAGGCGCGCTCGGAGCGGCAGCGATGACCTGCGCATCCCACCCACAGACCTACCTCGGCGCGAAGTACCGCCGCATCGCCACCAGGCGCGGCCCAATGAAGGCCAACGTCGCGGTCCAACACGCCATGCTCACCACGATCTGGCACATGGGCACCACCGGCACCCTCTACAACGACCCCGGAGCCGACTACTTCACCCGACTCCACCCCGACCGAGCCAAGAAACGAGCCATCCACCAACTCCAAGCAATGGGCTACCACGTCACCCTGGACAAGACCGCCTAACACCTCAACGCAACACCTCACCCGCTGTGGCTGAGGTGAATCTTCGCGTCAGGTTGGGTGTGGGTGTGTGGTGTGGGGCTGGCTGAAAATCGGAAGGTCGGCGGTCCGACCCCGCCCCTGGCCACCAGCGAAAACAGGCTCCGACCTGCGGAAACGTCTCCCGCGGACTCAGGCCCCCTGTGCGGCTGGATGCGGCGACACACGGGGCTACGCGGCTGGTTGGTCAGAATACGATCAGAAGATCTCGCGTGGCCCCTGGCTCAGATGGCGTATCGGTTCGGCCGTATCAACAGGTTTGCATCACGTCGCAGGACGCCTACCTGCTACCCGACTGTGCGACCTCCTGAAGCAGCTTTTTCCCTTCGGCTTGGTCGAACAGGTGATATTTCGCAGAGCCAAGCATCTCACGAAGGCTTAAACTGGTCTCGCTGGTCGCGATCAAGATCTGCGCACCAGCCCTGGCCTCTTCTGCGGACTGTTGAAGCAGCTCTCGGTAGCTGTCTTTGGCGGTCTCTTGCTGGCGCGGCTCGTCGAAGATCAAGAACCCGGGGTGGTTGCCGCCATGACCGCGACTGGCATGCATGAAGCTGATTAAGTACGCCCAGATCACACGGATCATGTCACTCGCCGACAGGTCGAAGCCGAGATCGAATCCCTCATGCGCCGGCCGATACGTTTCGCGGTTGATGTCCACAGACTCCGGCGGCAACGAACTGAAGTGGTACCGGGCGAGCTGCGACCGTAGTTGGCGCTCAAGATCGGCGAGGGTCGCCTCATCGGAAGCAGTCAGGCCCTCGTCAGTGAGGCCACCAAACCTCTCCCGATTCTCTGCCCAACTTGCGTGAATGGCTTGCAGCTGACTACGGTGCCGAATTAGCTGCTGATGGCGATCCTCTAACCGCTCTAGACGAAGCCGTGTCGCTACAAGAGCGTTCACTGTCGCCAGAGACGGCGTCGCGCTCCTGCTGCTCAAACTATCGCGTAGGGCTCGGATTTCACTTCGCGCCTGACGGCTCGACTGCCGAAGGCTTTCCTTCCGATTGGCCAATGCTCCCGCAACGCGTTTGGCGTCCCGAAGCATTGCGGTAAATGTCACCAACTGCTGCTCAATAAACTTAATGTTGTCGGCCTTCGTCATTACGTGAGCAGACACCATAGATCCATCGTCCAGCTCTTTGTGGCACGTCGGGCACACGCGCTCGGCAAGCATCGAGAGCGATTGTGACGACCCGAGCCGTTCAAGAACTACAGAGTCCTTATGTCGTTGAAGATCCTCTTTCAAGGACTCGATTCGCAGGGCCAGCTGATCGCGACGACGCTCATACTCTGCCAACTCTTCGCTGACGGCGGCGTGACCACCCAGTATGCGGTCCAAGGCGGCTTGCTTCTCAACCAACTGTTGTTCGAGCTCCTCAGCGGCCTCACCAACAGTAGGTGTGCCTTCAGCCTCCAAGCGGGATATCTCAGTGCGTAGCAAGTCGAGCGCTTGGTCGACATCACGCCAGCTGTCTCCCACATACAACTGGGGCTGTGCGGAGCTTGCTTCGAGCGACGCTGATATCCGCTCCGGGAGCCTCGAAATCACGGCCCCCGCCCCATCGGCCGTTCTAGCGTAGGCAGCTAACTCGCTCTGCCACTCAGCCTCGATAATGCCACGAGCAGACCGAAGCCGCTGACGAGCCAGGATCCGCTGGAAGACCTCTAGCGAGAGTAGGTACTCAGGAGACCGTTTCGCGACATCGCGAATGCCCAGGTAGGTGGGGATACGGGCGTGGACTCCTGACCAGCCGTGCTTCTGCTCAACGTAGAAATACGGGAAGAGGCACTCAAGATACAGAGGCCCCTCACTCCCATCCATCCGAGTTACAACAGGCAACTGCCAGCCCACCCACTCTGCGAGGAACCGATGGAATCCGGCCTCACGCTGAGCCGCTCCGCTGCGCCGAACGAAGTAGTCACGGCGCGGGTACTGTTGTCCGAGCGACGTAAGCATGGGCCCGAATGTCACTTGCACTAGTTGTTGGCTGACTGCGGAGTTCTTGACACTCCGCTCGATCGAAATAATCTCGCCGGAGCCGTTCTCAACCTCCAGCACCACCGCGGACGTGATGACAGAGAGCGTTTCCCCATCAACCTCCACGTAGTCAGTCATCGAGTGTGGCAAGGGTATGTCCCTTCGGGCGCTGAGCATGCCTTCCAAGCCGAGGGCATAGATGATGCTTTGAAGTACCGTCGACTTGCCGCTTGAGTTGTCCGCGCGGAGCACGTTCAGCCCATCCTCGAACGTGAAGTTGAAACCCACGCGGCCGCGCTGAGTCTCAATTCTGACTGAAACCGCACGTAGGCGAAGCTTTGCCGTCACTTCCACTCCAAAAGCTCACGAATCGACTTCTGTGTGATCCTTCGAGGAAGGGACCTCAGGAAAGATTTCTCCACTTCCACAACTCCGTCGGTCGCCCAGACATCGGCCGCCAACTGCTTGCCGGCAGCCAGGAGGACGAGATTCACGTTCGTATCAACAGAGATCAGCCCCGCACCAATGGCCAAGTCCATCGTGTCGGTGAGGCTTGGATCAAACCGGACCATGAGCTGGTCTGGTTCTTGGTCTTGCTGTTGCCACTTCAGGAACAGGTCTCGACCTCGAGGCGATCGAATCGCCCACCACAATACGTGGGCAGCCTGCATACTAGCCTTGCTCCCGTGACTTCGATCGAGAATGAGGCACAGAACAACCAATCGCCATGCAAGTCTCAGGTCACCAGGGACGGGTTCTGCACGGTCTGCGAACGAGACTCTCGCCTCTCCGATCTCAAAGAGTTGTCGAAGGGCATTGTGCTCGCTCATGACGGCTCAAAGTCCAAGGGGCATCGCATGATCCAGTCTGCGACGGTGGCCCATGCGATGGTCTCCGCGATCGCTCCCGAGATAGATGGAGCATCACTAGCGATCTCATCACGAAGCGCGTCCACTACCTCGGTCACAACCTGCACAGACGTATTCGAGACGGCCGGGAACTGCAGTGGTAGTCGCCGCTCCCGCCGTGATCGGCATCTTTGCGCAGCAGCCCAGTGGTCCGGGTAGCGTTCACGAAGCTTGAGCAGTGCATTCTCTCCGTCGAGGAACTGATAGGTGAGGGAGTCGAGCGCGTCGCTCAGCCCGTCTCCTGACAAGCCCAGCTTTTCGAGCTTGCGAGCTGCATCTTGCAGGAGCGGCGAATTGTCGCCGATCCAAGTACTTGCGTTTTCCTCCGTGACTGGTTCCGACACAACAAGCGGGAGTGGGATAGCGACAATTTCCGCACGCTCTGCTGGGTAGTGGTCATCCGTGACGACGACTACCTTGAACTCTGTGTGGATGAAGTCCAGACCCCACGCCCGAACGTCTGCGACCTTGTTGATGGCATGCTCTAAGAGCAGGCGAGAATCGAGGCGGTGCACCATAAAGACGTAGCGCTGGATCTTGAGATCACCGAGGATCCTCGGCAGCTTGGCCTTGTTCTTTTCGAGCTTATTGAGGTCAGCGGTGAGCTTGTCCCGCTGGCTCTCGTAGAGATCTTGCGTCGACAAGGGCTCAAGTGCGGCGTAGCACTGGAATGCACAACCATCGAGCGAGAACGCCTCGATGCCGAGATCGCCGCGATGTCGGTCAGGGACTTCTTGAAGTGAGTGATCCTTGTAGCGCTTGTGTAGGAGCATCAGGCAATAGTCCTGCCACTCGCGCCCGTCCCAGTTTCGGTAGACCACGCAGTCATCCTCCATGGGCCGTCCGAGTAGGGCAGAACAAGCATACGACCAACTGGGCCCGAAGGGGCAGAGACGATGCTCCCAGCCATGCCGATATGCCGGGACGGCTTGCGAGATCCGCCGCTGGTACTTGGCGGGAGTAGGCAGCGACGGTGGTCATCGCCCCATGCTAGGTAGATCCCCCGACACGAGCGTGTGCCGCAGATAGACGAACAGCACGTGGGCGTGGCCGAACTGTTGAGCTAGGGGCCGGGGACTGGCGACCCCCGACCCCGACCCGCGATGACGTACAGCTACCCCGGTCCCGGGGCAGCGCACCGGCATCTCGGCCCGCCGCCGAACGATCATCTCTAGTCTGTAGTTGATCTATCTTTGTGAGCACGAAGGCTCATCCGTAGAGGCGTCATTGCGGCCTTGTAGAAAACCTCCAAGAACTAGATCCTTGCTCTATGGCCGGGGTTGCCGTCACGGCGTCGATGGCTTGATCCGCCGCGGTACGCGAACGGACCCCAAGCCAGACAACCTGCTGACTATGCTCTGAACCGCCGAACCGGCCACCGCTGGGGAGCACCTTCCTCTAGTGTGGTTGGCTGGAGGCGTGACGACGCTCCGGATCGGGACGTGGAATCTGGAGAACCTGTTTCGGCCTGGTGGGCCGAGTGGTCCCGCCGGCGACGGTGTGTACCGGGACAAGTTGGACTCACTGGCAGCCACGATCGCTGAACTGAATCCGGACGTGCTCGCGGTCCAGGAAGTCGGTGATACCGACGCCCTCGATGACCTCGCGGAGAGGATCGGTGGGCGCTGGTTTACCTACCTCGCCAATGGCGACTCCCGGGGGATCGCCGTCGGGTATCTCTCACGGCGCGAACTGACCAACATCGAGCAAGTCGCCGAGTTCCCCAGCGAATTCACCGCGATCCAGGGCGACGACACCTCTGCTGGGATCACCCGCATGCCCCGCCCAGCGCTCGCCGCCGAACTCAACACTGAAGGCCGGCGTATCGGGCTGGTGTCGTGTCACTTCAAGTCGAAACTCTTGACCTTCCCAGGCGGCCGCTTCAACCCGAAGAACGAGGACGAACGTGCCCGCTACGCCGCCTACGCCCTACACCGCCGTGCCGCTGAAGCAGCCACCGTCCGCACCCACGCCACCAGCCTCCTCACCAAGCAGGTTGACGGCGTGATCGTTCTCGGCGACCTCAACGACACCACCGAAGCCGCCACCACCCAGATCCTGCAAGGACCACCCGGATCCGAGATCGGAACCCGCGGCTACGACCAACCCGACAACGGCGACACACAACGCCTATGGAACCTCGCCCCACGGATCCCAGAACCACTGCGCTACAGCCGTATCTACCGCGGCCGACGCGAACTCATCGACCACATCC
>JBOFLH010000196.1:0-1923 GCA_051657765.1 Nocardioides sp.
GTTGGTGACTTGGCAACCGAGGATGCGCACCTGTGGCTCTGGGTCACCAACGCCACGCTGCGGCATGGCTTCGACGTGGCTGAGGCCTGGGGATTCACCGTCCGCTCACCGCTGACCTGGGTCAAGTTCCGGCTGGGCCTCGGCAACTACCTCCGCAACGCCACCGAGCATCTGCTGTTCGCCACCAAAGGCCGAGCACCCGTGCGCTACCGCTCGCAGCCGACCTGGATCCAAGCCCCCGTCCAGGACCACTCGCACAAGCCTGAGGAGCAGTACGCCGTTATCGAGCGGATCTCACCGGGGCCGTATCTGGAGCTGTTCGCTCGGCGGCGACAGCCGGGCTGGGATGTGTGGGGGAACCAGATCGCCAGCGACGTCACGCTGCCGGGCTACCCGGTGCCCGAGCTGGTCGAACGGCCCCGCCCATGAACACATCATGTGTTCATGCCCCTCGTCGGGGGCCTGCGACCGTCACCGTGAAGGCATCTGCTTTCGCCGGTCGCACCACCCCGAGGAAGGTGACCCGCTTCCGTTCATCCTGCCGGATGGACAGCCAGCAATCGCTGGGGAGCGGGAGGAATCCCTCAGAGAGGAACCAGTGACGAGTCCATGACTACCAAGGTCAAGACTCTCGCTATTCGGCTGGACGACGACCTGCACGCCAGGTTGTCGGTTCTGGCCAAGCTCGCCGAGATCCCGGTGTCCGACGTCATCCGTCGGGCCATCGAGACCGAACTCACCGCCATGAGCAGTGACCCGGCCTTGTCCGCCAAGGCCAGTGACCTGCAAGCCGACATCGAACGCGATGCCGCAGCCCAACGGGCAGCCATCGCCGAGATATTCGGCACTACCGCTGGCGGTGCGAAGGCGAGCAAGTCCCGCACAACTCCGACTACCGGGAGCAGCTCAGCCAAGAGCTGAGCGAACCTGAAAGAGATGAGCAGCGGGACACCAACCGGGGACACCACCTACCAGTCAGCATCGCAGCCAGTGATGCCCAGACTCAGGTGGTGCTCCCCGGCACAACAAATAGGAATACGAACTGAATACGAAGAAAGGTGTTGTAGAAAACGCCAAAGTCAAAGAAAGCCGTTGAATTAATTCAACTTTCGAGGGAAAATAGGAATAGAAAAGTAACGAATATAAGGACCGAAAGAATGCGGACGTCACTACCAGAAAGAGCTCCGGAAGAATTGGGCGCGATCATCAAGGAGGCACGCATCAGGGCGGACCTATCTGCAGCCGAGGTTGCCAGACGAGCCGGTGTCACCAAGGGCACCATCACAAGGCTGGAACTGGGCCAGATCGCTAGCCCAAGAGGTGAGAACCTGCGGGCCATCGCTGACGTGCTGGGCATCCCGGCTAGTGACCTCTACGTCACAGCCGAGTGGATCCCCGAAGGCGATCTGCCGACCTTCACTCCATACCTGCGCAGCAAGTACCGCCACCTCCCCGCCAAAGCCCAGCGCGAACTCGAAGCCAGCTTCGGCGACATCGCCAAGAAGTACGGCTACGACCCGGCAGGCCCAGCCCCAGGAGAAGACGAAACATAACCAGAGAGCAAAGTAACCGAGAGGAGGAACATCATGACCAACATAGCAATCACCCAACAACAGAGCGCAGCGACCACCGCAGCGACTAGAACTCCTCCCTCGGTACTCAGTGCACTGCGTGCCGTCGTCCCGACTCGCGGCAATGTCACCCGCCAAGAGGCGCTGCGAATCGCCGAACTACAAGCCAACAAACTCATCGCCCTGCTCGAACAGCGCGGCCACGACCTGGCTGACGGCATCCGTGAACACCACCTGGCCGGTCTGCCTCGCCTGCGAGTGACGCGCGCCCGCCTACCAGTGTCTGGTACCAGCCACTGGAACGGTGCCGAGTGGATCATCACGATCAATAGCGGTGAGAGCGAAGCCAGGC
>JBOFLH010000197.1:0-2671 GCA_051657765.1 Nocardioides sp.
AGTGCTGAGATCGATGATCTGACGGCCCGGCAGCGACGGAAACAGCACAAGCCCCACCGTGTGGTGGGGTCTTGGTCAAGCTCAGAAGCACTACTAGCGGACGTTGGTCCGTTGGTTCTAGTAAAGCCACTGTGGTCGAGATTGTGCGACGGTACTCAAGAAGTGTGCACGTCGTGAAGATTGCGGCTCGGCTGGAGCTGCTGCAACGGCTGCCGGAACGACGAGTCCGTGACTCGGCGAACGAGGAGAAATCGAGGACACAGATCCAGTTCAGGGTCGATGGGGCTACGCGGACAGAGCTGGCTGATGCCTACCTGGCGGGCTCGACTGTCGCCGACCTGCAGGTGCAGTACGGCCTCGGGAAGGAGTCTGTCAGGAAGCTCCTCGCCCAAGCTGACGTTCCAACTCGGCGGAATCCCCTGTCGGAAGTTCAGCTTGCGCAGGCAATCGAACTGTATGAGTCAGGGCTCAGCGTTCGACAGGTAGGGGCTGCCATTGGCGTCCCCAAGACGACGATCCGGGACTCCTTGGCAAGGGCGGGTGTGCAGATGCGGCCTGCGAGGCGGGTCGCTCGAAGTCCCGCAGACCGTCCGTGGCGCCTTCCCGGCCCGGCTTCAGCCTGAGCGCTTGGCTCGCGGGCGGCTGGCGTGGCCGAAGCCGAATTTCACTGGCAGGGTGGCGTCATGAGTCGCGAAGGGTCCTGGGCATCGAGTCCGTCCAAGCGTCGCAACATGCAGGCGAATCGATCGCGTGACACGCTGCCGGAGTTGGCGCTGCGCCGGGAGCTTCATCGCCGTGGGCGAAGGTATCGGGTGCATGTTCGGCCGCTGCCGACCTTGCGGCGGAGTGCCGACATCGTGTTCGCGCGTCGGCGTGTGGCCGTGTTCGTAGACGGGTGCTTCTGGCATCAGTGTCCTGAACATGCGACAACGGCTCAAACGAACGCTGACTTCTGGGCCGAGAAACTGGCCAAGAATGTGGCTCGCGATCACGACACCAACGACCGGCTCGTTGCGGCCGGCTGGACTGTGATCCGGGTCTGGGAGCACGAGTCAACGACCGACGCCGCCGACCGTATCGAGAGCGTGCTGGCTACATGAAGAGCGTGCGAACTTGCTTCGCGATAGCAGTTGCGAGCGGTGGTGGTACGGCGTTTCCGATCTGGCGCGCTATCCCGACCTTGGTCCCGCACCAAAGATGACGGTCATCGAAGCCTTGTAGGACAGCCGCTTCGGCGTGGGTGATCGCACGATTTTCCTGACGGCCGCTTGCTGTCCACTCGGGGTGCAGGTAGCGGCCCTTCTCCGGTTTGAAGAACTCGGTTCGGATTGTGACCGATGGCTGATCCCACTCAAGTCGACCGAGCACGTCTGAAGCACCGTTGCTACCGAGTCTGCGCCAGCAGTCGTACTGCAGCTCTTCTGGTAGGTCCAGTCGTCCTCGGCCGGGCGCGATGTAGCTGTACCTTTCGAGCGACTTTTCCTGGTAGGTCCGTCCGACATGTAGTTGCTCCAGTTTGAAGCTGCCGGGAATCGACTTGCCGAAGTAGTCCTGCGTCTGACTTGGTAGTCGGTCGTCCGACGGCGTGAGGGCAAGGTTCGACGCCGTGAACGCGTCACGCACCGTCCTCCACGGTGTCGGGGTATCCAGTTGAGGGACTCGCTGGTGTGTGGCTCTCGGCTCCTTGATGGGATCGCGTCGTGACCCGACGATGACGACCCGGCGTCTCTTCTGCGGTGTGCCGTAGTCGGCAGCGTTCATCTTGAACATCTGCAGCTCGAAGCCGTCCAACCTCCCGCCCGGCCGCGCCTCGTGTTCCAGGAGCCGTGCTTCCGTGCTGGCCGCGAAACGGTTGACGTTCTCGAACACGAACACATCGGCCTTGCTTGCCTTGACCACCCGGACGAACTCCCCGAACAGTGCATTGCGAGGGTCGGCCGGATCTTTGCTGCCGAGGTTGGAGAACCCCTGGCAGGGTGGTCCTCCGATGACGACATCGGCTTGTGGAACGTTCGTGTAGTCGGCGATGTCTGCTTGACGGACCAGCTTCTCGCCGAAGTTGGCTGCGAACGTCGCGGCGGCCTGAAGGTCATTCTCGACCGCCCCGACAACCTTGAATCCTGGTACATCGAGGAACCCGCGCGACATCCCCCCGGCGCCCGCGAACAAGTCCAGGAGGCGAACGGTAGCGGACACATGGGTCACTGTAGCCGGCCTCGCCCCTCTTCGTCCGCCGCGCAGCCGCCAGCGTGCCCGAAGACGTCCTTAGTTAGCCTTAGGACATGGCGGAAACGGAGACCACCCAGCGAATGTTCCATATCACAGTCCTGGGTCGCACACTAGAACATCTCGGCACACAGATGTACAAACGCCGGGATGTGGCGATCGCAGAACTGGTAGCAAACTGTTGGGACGCAGGAGCAACCCGCGTTGCGATCACGTTGCCCAGCGGGCAAGCTTACAGCCCGACGATTAGCAAAGTAGTGGTCGCCGACAACGGCAGTGGCATGTCGGAAGAGGGTGTCGAGTCCCAGTACCTTGTTATCGGGCGAAACAGGCGTGCTGATGGTCAGATCGCGCCCGGAGGGCGTCGGGTAATGGGACGGAAGGGTGTCGGTAAACTTGCAGGTTTTGGTCTTGGGAAAAAGATGAAACTTGTGACAGTCCACGC
>JBOFLH010000198.1:0-1830 GCA_051657765.1 Nocardioides sp.
TCGCCTCGACGAAGGCGGTGTACTCACCGGAGAACGTCACCTCGTTAAAGAAGGTGCGGTCGCCGGAGAATGTCACCCCGTTGAAGAAGGTGTGGTCGCCGGAGAACGTCGCCCCGTCGAAGGCTGCGTACTCACTGGAGAACGTCGCCCCGTCGAAGGAGGTGTACTCACCGGAGAACGTCACCCCGTCGAAGACGGCGTACTCACCGGAGAACGTCGCCCCGTCGAAGGAGGTGTACTCACCGGAGAAGGTAACCCTGGACAGATTGATGTTTTCCAGACATGCGTTCTCAAGATCGAAGTCGAGGTTGCACCAGCTTGTCAATGCATCCGGGTCGATGAGGTGCGCACGGATGACGGCGAGGATTGTTGCGCGCACTTCACGGTCGTGATGTTGTCGAGCTGGGGTCGTGACTTCGCGAACAGTTCTTTCAACGGCAGAGTGCGTCGTCTCGGTCGTTGAAACTGCGATGTGGTCGTCGGTCGGGTCCCACGGGAGCCGTAGGTAGCCGCACAGCACATCGACGCATTGCTGCCGCCGCGCCGGATACTGATCAGCCAGCGCGGCCATAGCGTAGACGCCAGCCATTCGTATCGCAGCGGTGGCTCCTCCGAGCTGGGCCGCTGCTGAACCAAAGCGTTGGTCGAACCGCAGGACGTCGGTAGCCGACTCTTCACGTTCGGCAAGGGCTTGTCGACGATACCCGGTGACCAGGGCAACCGCTCCACCGACACCGGCGGCAAAGGCGAGTGCGATCTTGATGATGTCGAGAGCACTGGGTGGCTCTCCTGGCTTGGGATGTGGCTCCAAGGGCCACACACCGAGCGCGACCCAGGCAAGCAGCCACGACGCGACAACAACAACACCAAGACCGCCGACGACGGTCACCACCACGGCTCTAAGCTGCGGATCCCGAGCTTTCCACCACTTCACCCCGCCTATCCTCGCCCGAAACGGACTGCCACGGGCATGGTTCCCGAAAGCCGGGCGACGCTGATCGGATAGGCAGCGAAAAGACAGCAGACCGCACGCGCTCCGCTGGCAGCGAGCCGCAACGAGCGCCTGCACCAACGCCAACCCACGGTCACCTAGAACGGCATGACACGGCTAGTCCGGGTTCGGGACGAAGAGCCCGCCGGGGTTTACGACCCCTTGGGTGTCGGCCGCCCATTCGCTCAAGATGGTCCAAACCGCATGGTGTACCTCGTGACGCCAGTACCGCACCTGATCGGCCACTTGCATGGCGGGCAGTGCCGGGTCATCGATTGTGACTCTTAGGTCCCAATACATCCCGTGATCGGTCGAGCCTCCAGGCGGGTCGTACTGATAGGCGATGACATCAGGAGAGTCGCCGGGGCGCGGGGGCGTGATGCGACGCCGAGTGCGTTCCTCACCTGAAGTTCCCCACCAGCAGTCGCCGGCGGTCCAGCGGGCGCGCAGGGGATAGCGGTGCTTGTCTATGTTCCACGCATGCTGGAGTCCCAGGAGAGAAGCGAATCGCATCCTGTAGGGCGGATTGAGATCAAACCCAGTCCGTTCGGCCCAGTAGAAAGGCTGCACAACCCGCAGGGCATCCCGCGCACGTTTGCTGTAGAACTTCCGTTCTGTCAGCCACTTGTCGAACTCAGCAGACGTTTGCCGAACCGCGAATGTGGTCCGCTTCTCGTGCTTCTCGGTCCACGACTCGACACAGTCTTCACGGGCTATGGCATATGCGACGGACTCAAGCGCGGATCTCAGGTTGTGCACCGCGTCGCCGACCACACCACCCAGCGCGCGAGGAATCGGGATGCGATCTTCCAACCGGACCCGACGCTCGTACGCAGAGC
>JBOFLH010000199.1:0-5703 GCA_051657765.1 Nocardioides sp.
CGGATCCCGAGCAGCCCGACCCCACCGGCCGCGGACTCCTCGCCGCAGCACTCGCCACACCCATCGACCCACTCGCCCAACCTGCCGAGCACGCCGCTGTCGACATCGACGCCGCCGACGCCGCGCGTGCCACCCACGCCGGAACCCTGCTCGACCTGATCGAATCCGAAACCCGCATCGCCTGCCGCGCCCGCCTCGACCGCCAACTCGACAACCTCGCCGGCGAGGGGCTCCTCACCGACACCGATCGCGCCCGGCTCGGGGCCGAGCAGGGCACCGAACACCTGTCCCGGCTTCTCCGGGCACATGAGCACACCGGCGCCGACCCCGCAGTCGTGCTCCGGGACGCCGTTGCCGGCCGGCGGGACCTCGGGGACGCCAAATCCGTGTCCCAAGTCCTCGCCGCCCGCATCACCGCCACCACCAACGGACTCCCCGCACCCGCCGACTCCACCATCAGCAGCAGTGGCCCGGTACCGGGCGGGATCACCCACCCCGAAGCCGAGCGGCTCGACGAGCTGCATCAGCTCCGGAACCAGCGCACCGCCCACCTCGGCGCCCAAGCCGCCAAGGACCAACCCGAATGGGCAACAGCAGCCCTCGGCCCTCTCCCCGAAACCGGTCACGAGCAGGAGCAGTGGCACCGGTCTGTGGGTGTGGTCGCGGCGTACCGGGAAGCCACCAACTGGGAACACCCAGAACAGCCCATCGGCCGCTGCCCCGGCGTCCATTCGCCCGAACACCGGCTCGCCTGGCACCAGGCCTATTCGGCCGCCGGGCAACCCGAGCACCGCAGGCCGGAAGCAGAGATGACCGACGGCCGGCTTCTCGTCAGGGTCCGGGCCGGGCACCTCGCCCGCAACGCCGAACCACCCGCGGTCTACGACCAACAACGCGCCGCGCACGCCCAAGCAGCCCACCACACCCGCGAAGCCGAACTCGCCCACGCCGCCGGCGACCACCCCACCGCCGCGCAGCAGCGGCAGCGCGCCGGCGAATACACCCAAGCGGCGGTCCGGTATGACGACGCCGCCTCAGCGCGCGCCGAATACCGGCTCTACCACGCAGAGACCTACGAAGCCGCCGACACCGCCCTGGCCGAGCTCACCGCCCGCGGCATCACCCTCGGCGCCGAGCCCGACCGCATCACCGCCGCCGAATGGCTCGACGCCCACCGTCAGTCGGTGACCGAGGAAGACGAGCACCGGGCCATCACCGAAACCGACCTCCCCGACCACCACCAGCACGAGTGTGAGGGCATTGCCACAGCGATCGACGACACCGACTCCGCCGCCGCGCCACCTCAAGCTGAGACACCTCAGACCACCGGCCCGGCCGGGCGGGTGGTGTCGCCGGTGGTGTTCGACGCCCAGATCGCCGCAGCCCAAGCCCGCGCCGCCGGCGACGCGCTCGCGGCGAAACGTGCACAGGACGCCGCCGAGAGTGGTGAGGACGAGCGGTATGAGCGCGACCGCCGCGAACAGGGCCGCCGGGGTCGCGACCGGCAACATCAACGGGACCAGGCCGATGAGCCCGCCGCCGATGGTGGACGCGTGCCGGTGGCGGAGATCGACACCCTTCGGGACCGTCCATGAGTACCCGTCCCCGTGGTTTTGACCTGCTTGATGACTTCGCCGGGCCTGGCGGATGGGACCACGCCGCTTGGCTGCTCGGTCTGGCCGCAGTCGGGATCGAACGTGACCACAGTGCGTGCCGGACCGCGGCAGCTGCCGGGTACGCCCGGATCCGCACCGATGTCACCATCTACCCCTGCGAGCCATTCACCGGTGTTGCCGGGTATGCAGCGTCGCCGCCCTGCCCGTTGTTCTCGACCGCCGGGAAGGGCACCGGACGCCGGGCTCTCGATCTCCTGACCGAGGGAGTCACGGACCTCTTCGCCGGTGTCGACACTCGCGGCCGGTTCCGTCACCAGGTCCGCACCCACCACACCGCCCCTGCTCGGGCCGCTGAGAACCGGCGCCGGCCCGCTGTCCGGCGGTGGGACCCCACCCGGGTAGACGCGGCCGCGGCAGCGGACGCCGAGAGTGTCGCCGCGATTCTCGAACCCGCCCGACGTATCACCACTCTGCGGCCGGAGTGGGTCGCGCTTGAACAGGTCCCCGCCGCCCTCCCCATCTGGCAGGTCTATGCCGACCACCTGCGCCGGCTCGGGTACTCGACCTGGTCCGGGATCTTGTGTGCCGCCGACTACGGCGTCCCCCAAACCCGACACCGCGCGATCCTCATGGCCTCCCGCACCCGCGCCATCAGACCCCCGGCACCGACGCACGCCGAGGTGCCGCAAGGTCTTGACCTCTTCGGACAAGCCCTATCGCCGTGGGTCTCGTTCGGCCAGGCCCTCGGGTGGGGCCCCACAGGCGAGCCAGCCGCCACGGTGTCCGCAGGCGGCACCGGGGCCGGGGGTGCGGAGCCGTTCGCCAACCACGCCTACCGCCGCCGGATCGCCACCGCCCACGACACTAAGTCCTACATCTGTCCGGCCCGAGGAACCGGGATAACCCGCCGCCACGGCACCAGGCCGGACCACCCCTCCACCCGCCCGGCCCCGACAGTGACCGGGAAAGCCCGATCCTGGGTGATCGACCGTCGCACCAACTCCCGCGGCCCCGCAGGCTCGACTATTCCGACCCCCGGAGTGTCAGTGGATCGGCCCGCACCCACCGTCACGGGCAAGACCGGCGGGCAATGGGTCCTCCGCCCCGACGAAACCGCACCCGTCTACGTCAACGGCAACCAACCCCACGCCGCCCGTCGATCCGTCGACCAGCCCGCCCCCACCGTGCTGTTCGGCCACCGCGCCAACGACGTACGCGTCCTCACCCACCACGGGTCCAGGCGGATCACCCCCATGGAGGCCGGGATCCTCCAATCCTTCCCCGCCACCTACCCGTGGCACGGATCGAGGACTAAGCAGTACGAACAAATCGGCGACGCCATCCCGCCCACACTGGCCGCGCACATCCTCGCCGCCCTCACCGGCCGGCCTCTGGGTCTTGACCAGCAGGAGGATGTCCGGTGACCTCGCCCGCGTGCACGCGGGCGGCGTTGCGTCCGCCGATGCCCTATTCGGGTGGCAAACAAGCCATCGCCCACCGGATCGCTGCGACCTTCCCCCCACACGACCACTACCTCGAACCCTACGCCGGCGCCCTGTCGGTACTCCTTGCCAAGCACCCGTCGCCGATGGAAACCGTCAACGATCTCAACGGCGACCTCATCTGCTTCTGGCGCATCCTGCGCGACAGTCCCGAGCAGCTTGCGCGAGCATGTGCGCTCACCCCCCACTCACGTGCCGAGCACTTGGCCTCGCGTGACCTCACCACCGGCCACGATGGCGGGCCGATCGACGACCTCGAACGCGCCCGCCGCGTCTGGGTCCAACTCACCCAGACTCGCGGCGCTCATCTCAACACCCACTTTGCCGGGTGGCGCCACGTCACCAGTACTACCCGCAGAAGTGTCGCGCTCGACCTTGACGGCTACCACCCCCGCATCGCACCCGCCGCCGCCCGCCTCCACAGCGTGTCCCTCGAATCACGCCCAGCGGTCGACCTCATCGCCGCGTACCAGCGCCCCGGCGCCCTGATCTACGCAGACCCCCCAGACCTCGCCGACGTCCGCCACGGCCGCCAATACGCCCACGAAATGACATCAGTCGCCGAGCATGAAGAACTCCTCGACCTACTCGTGTCGTCGCCCGCGAAGGTGGCGGTCTCCGGATACGACCACCCCCTCTACCACCACCCCCTCTACCACCACGCCCTACGGGGCTGGGAGATCCACAGATTCGCCGCCACCAACATGCGCGGCAACCCCCGCACCGAAATCCTCTGGACCAACTACCAACCCCAACAGCCCGGCCTCTTCAACCACGCCGGCGACGAGGAAGGAGAGGACAAGTGAACGGCCCGCCGCCCCGCCGCACCCGAGGGGATCGTCAGATGGTGCGGCCGTACTCGTCGCGCCGGCCGTCGATGGTGCGGAACGGCTCAGCCAACGGCACCCACCAGAACCCGCTACGCATCCCCAACGCGAACGCCAACCCATCCACCACACCAGCCACATGGTGGGCCTCACCAGAGGCCGGATCCAACACGCTGTTGATCCCGACAGCCTCCTCAAGCTGCGACTCGATCCCCGCCAACGACCGATCCGTGGAGAACTCCGACATCACCGCGGTGATGTCCGTCGCACCCAGAAGCCACCCCAACGCCTCGAACGTCCCCGACCCCGTCTGGACCCGCAGCGCCCGCTCCGCCTCCGACATCGACGGATCATTCCGTGCGCCGTTCTGCAACCGACGCGCCAGATTCGCCACGAACCGTAGATCAGCCTCCGGTACCGCGACCCAATCACCCAACAGCTTCCGACCTGCTTCCTGTGTGGCCATCACGCCCTACCTCCTCCGAAACCCAGCCGCACCACACGACCAGCCACCCAACAGCGTGAACCCCACCACCGACACCCCACCGGAAGGAACCCCATGAACCACCACCATCCCGCCAGACGACGACCCACGACGCACCCGCAAACCACAGCCGTCGAAGAGCACCTGACCATCCCCGAAGTCTGCGCCGAACTCAAAACCAGCCGATCCACCTTCTACTACTGGCGACAAACCGGCCGAGCACCCCAATGCATCCGCCTCCCCAACGGCGAACTCCGCATCACCCGAACCGACCTCCACACCTGGCTACAAGCCCACACCGAACACAACCCCACCGAACAGGACCACCACCAATGAACACCCACCCACAACCCAACCGACCCAGTCGCCGACCTCGCGACCGGCCGCCTGGACGTAAACGATCACAGGTGAGCAAGACGAGCGACGCCAAGATGCACCGACGCTGTCACATGTCCGTCGCTGCTCGGGTGCAGGAGGTCGTCGACGCCGCACCGAGACTGTCAGGAGAGCAGCGAACCGCCCTGGAAGACCTTCTTCGAAGCTCGTACCGCCGCCGCCACTGACTTTGCGCTATCCAGCACAGCCCCGAGGCCAGCTAATCGTCACTGACCGTGGGTCGAACTCCCGCGCGTTGCCTGGTCCGATTCGGTTGACGACAATTCGCACCCCCAGCAACCTGAGGATTCGCTTCCGCGTCTCGATGTCCGCGTCGCCCCAAGCCTCCGCGACATTCGCGCCGGCATATGCAGACATCTCCGCCGTTGGTTGCGCCTGCGCCAGGCGCTCACGCTCAGCTGATAGCTGCGGCCGGAGTCTGCCACTGATCCGAGCAAGCTGGTCTCCACTCAGGATGTCTTCGGCAAATTGGTCGGCAGCCAATGCCAATTTTGCTTCCAACGCCTCGATTTGATCCCGCGCCGATGTGGCCGCACCCGGGTCGCCGCCCAGCAATCGGATGCCGTCACGCTCAAGTACGCCGACGACGACACCGTTCACGAGATCATCGACATCGGCCATCCTCCGCTGAACCTTCTGACAACCCGCATGCGGACACTTGTAATAGTGCGGATAGAAGCGATCCTTGCCGCTCTTCAATCGGTACGTGAATTCTGCAGTTCCAACCAGGTGTCGATCACACTCGCCACAAATAGCAATCGACGTGAGTAGGTATCGAGGCGCTGTGCCACGGTTGTTTGTGCGGCGCTCGGGATCCGTCAACGTAGCGACCACACGCTCATGAGTCTCACGGTCGACAATCGGATCCCACTGCCCAG
>JBOFLH010000200.1:0-22879 GCA_051657765.1 Nocardioides sp.
CACCATCGAGCGCGGCAATTCCATTTTCACCAACGTGGCGCTGACGTCGGACGGTGACGTGTGGTGGGAGGGCCTGGAGGACACCCCGGCCGCGGCGAGAAGTTGGCGGGGCGCGCCCTGGCAGCCCGCCTCGGGGCAGCTGTCCAGCCACCCGAATAGCCGGTATTGCACGCCGATCGAGCAGTGCCCGATCCTGGCGGCGGAGTACTACGCCCCGGGCGGCGTGCCGATCGACGCCATCTTGTTCGGTGGCCGGCGCAAGACCACGGTCCCGCTGGTGACCCAGGCGCGGGATTGGACCCACGGCACGTTCCTGGGCGCCACCTTGTCCTCGGAGACCACGGCGGCCGCGGCCGGCGAGGTGGGGGTGGTACGCCGGGATCCGATGGCGATGTTGCCGTTCATCGGCTACCACGCGGGTGACTATTTGTCGCATTGGATCGCGATGGGCAAGCAGCATGACGCGGCGAAGATGCCGGCGGTGTTCCTGGTCAACTGGTTCCGCCGTGACGACCGTGGTGAAGGCGGTTTCCTGTGGCCGGGGTTTGGCGAGAACAGCCGGGTGCTCAAGTGGGTGGCCGAGCGCCTGGCCGGCACCGCGGACGCGGTCGAAACCCCGATCGGTTATGTGCCGACCGCGGACGCGTTGGACACCGCCGGCCTCGACCTCACCCGCGCGCAATTGGACCGGGTCCTCGCGGTCGACGAGGCCGAGTGGCGCGCCGAGCTGCCGTTGATCACCGAGTGGTTCGAGAAGTTCGGCGACAGGTTGCCGGCGGTGCTGTGGACCGAGTTGGACGGCCTCCGCGACCGCCTGGGCGGGTAGGGATAGCCAACACGACTGGCTTCGGCCCCGTCGCGCGACTGCCTAGGAGGCAGTCTTGCAGCAGCTTCTTGAATGCCGGCCTGATGGGTCCTTGCCCACCAACTTGCGGCCAGGGTCGTGCACGGGCCAAACGCTATTGATCCGCTAGCGTCGGATGGTACATCGCTCCCGTCATTGCGGCGCTCGGCCGTAAGATTGTGGAAAGGGAACCGATGACAGTATCTAGCCTAAGAAGAAGGCACTCAACAGGTCGGCAGTCTCCGCTGGCTGTAGGAGCCTGCGTGATAGTATGTGCGGCATCGTTAGTGATCGCCGCATCCGGCACAGATGCGGTTGCACGAAGTGGCCCGCCAGCTTCGTTCCGAAGCTGCCACCGACGCTGCGTTGACAACGATCGGCGCTCCGAAGTTTGCCGCCTCGGAAGGTGTAGCGACTCCGTCGTTGGGCGATCAACCATCCTTCCTAAACTTGGGAAGTTCACTGGAGATGGTCGCGCCTGGTCGTGGCACGGCGATAGCCTCCACGCCGGGCGCTGTGCGATTTCAGGGAGCTGACCGCCACACTGAGGTCACGATCCAGGAGCTCCGCAATGGTGTGCGTGCCCTTGTACTAATCGACGGTCCTGAAGCCCCGGAACGTTTCGAGTTCAACATTGGAGGCGGAGTCACATCGCTGACGCTGGCGGCTGACGGTGGCGTGAATGCTCTCGACTCCTCGGGTGGCGTTGTCGCGATGGCTCCCGCCCCATGGGCAGTCGACGCAGCCGGCAGGTCCGTACCAACCCACTACGAGGTGAGTGGGACAACCCTTGTCCAGGTAGTTGAACACCGCGCGAGCAGCTTCACCTACGGCATCGTCGCAGACCCTAGCTTCTGGGCAGTGGCGAAGTGCGTCGCCGCTATCACCTGGGTTCTCGGTAGCTCGCTGTTTGCAGTTACCAAGATCGCCAAAGTCCGTGGAGCTATCAGAGCACTCGGTGGCATCCGGGAGACCGCGAAGCTGCTTCTCAGCGCCACAAGCTGGCGGGAGAAGATTGCCGCGCTCGGCACGGCGGGGGCAGGTGCAGCCGCCTACTTCTTGGGCATTAGCACTATCGTGGACAACTGTTGAGCTGAGGAAAGGGCCGAGATGAGAGTGCAAGGCGGACCGCAGCAACTAGACGCCATTTCGACAGTCCGTCCCGGTCGATGGCTGCTGCCATGGGCGGCGTACGTATTGGCCGTTTCAGTAGGTCAAGTGCTCGCCCGAGATGGGATGGCCCTAGATGTCGGCACCCTTGTGATCGGGCTGCCGTTGGCGTGGTTAGCAGGCTACCTCTGGAGCCGTCAGGTGGGGCTAGGTTCCACCGCCGTAGGCATTTTGTGCATGACTGGTCTCGTGATTGGCCTTCTCTAGGGAAGTGCGGCCTCGGACGTTTCCCACCGGCGTCCGAGGTCGCAACCCGTGCCACACGGATCGCGTTGGAAGCAGCACATGTATGCGTTAGTGTGCGACTATCTGCTGTGTCGGGATGAGGATCGGCAGGCAGATACCTTCGCGAACATGCCCACTGGTCGCTTGGCCAACCATGCCCGACCGTGTCGTCGTGATCGGACTGTCGCGGTTGACCAAGCCGCGCGGCGCCGAGCTGCTTGATAACCGAGAAGTTCGACGACAGTGTGCCAGTTCGCGCTGTGAACCGAAGGTGGACAGCTTCCGCGCCCGCCCGGTTAGTGAAACAGCTGCGAAGCTGGTTGATCATCGATCCGGCGCCGTCGCCTTCGGCATGCTAGTGAATCCGGCTCCGGGACGGTGGCGAAGTGCGTCGCCGTGATCACCTGGGCTGCTGATAGATCTCGGCATACGCCCGCGCGACTCCGTCAAGGGGCTCGGTGACTGACGAGAGGACCGTCCGCATATCTGCCGGGAGCGAATTCCGGTGTGCCAGGCAACGGCGACCAGTTGACTGGAGCTGCGAGTGCGTATTCGGCAAACCCAGTCGACACGTTCTCGCTAAACTGAGAAATACGGCTGACTGAGGCGCCAGTCAGTCGCAACTTTGTGCAGCGTTGTCACCACGGTTCGGGCGGCCCGTTGCATTTTTGTGCACCAATGGGTGATGCTTCGTGCTGCCCCGCCTCCCCTGGACGGGAGGCCCCGCCGAGCAGCAGGAGGACCCTCGTGGACACGTTCGGCTCCGACCAGCGTGCCTTGTTCGAGACCCGAGCGATGGCACTCTATGAACACACAGTGACTCATGCGGGCCTGCGACCCTCAGACCCCCGGATCGCTAAAGACGGCTCCGATCACGAGGCGTTCGAGCTGCTAACGGCGCTGGGCCTGCTGAGCTTGGATCCCGCCACCGGGCACTATCTGGCCGTCGACCCGGCCGCGGTGCAATCTCGGGTGGTAGCACCGATGGGCCAACAGGGCGCCGAGCTGCTCGCCGAGTCCGGGCACTGGGCCCGCGCGTTCGGCTCGCTGGCGAGCACCTGGCGCCGTTTCCCGCAGGCCACTGAGGGTCCGGTGACCGAGCTGCGGGGCGACGCCATCGAGTCCTTCTTGGTTGCCGCCGTCGCCGACGCCGAGATAGAGATTCTGACTGCCCAACCGCAGGCCAAGCGTCGTGCATCCCGGTTGCCCGCCGCGCTGGTACGCGACCTTAAGGCGCTGGAGCGTGGAGTCAAGCTACGGACTCTCTATCAACACTCCTCGCGACGCAGCGCGGTCACCCACAAGTATGTCCGATCGGTCTCTGCTCGAGGAGCCGAGGTACGGACGCTCGACGAATTCTTCAACCGGTTGATCGTGATTGATCGCAAGGTCGCGGTGATTCCCAGCCATCTCGGCGTGGAGGTGGCCGTAGTGGTCCGGGAGCCGTCGGTGGTGGCCTATCTGGTGGACATGTTCGAGCGCACCTTCGAGCGAGCTCGGCCTTATGCCAACAAGGAGCCGCGGATGATGAAGGACATCGCACGGGAGCAACGCGCGATCACCATCCGGATGCTCATCGAGGGCTACCCCGACCCGAAGAGCGCCCAACGACTAGGCGTCAGCCCACGCACCTACGCCGGGTACATCGCGGATCTGAAGGAGGACTACGACGCGCAGAGTCGCTTCCAGCTCGGCTACCTGATGGGCCAACAGGGCATCTCCGGCAACGAACCACTAGAGGATGACTCGTCAACGGCCCTTGGCTAGAGGTCGTTGTGCAGACGCATTGCCAACGAGTGACATGAGGCCCCAAATGATTTCGAGGGCAGTGACGCTCTGCGTCACTGCCCTCGATCCTGAGAGGGGGCCGGGGGGATGGCACCGGGACCAGATAAGTGGGGGGATGTATGGTCCGCATCTCAGGAGTCTGTGGGATTTCCTAACGTATCGTGAGCACCGAACTACTCCAGGCGGTGTCCTTCTTGGCGTGTGCAGCACCCTCCGACATGCCGACAAGGAGCGAGGTCATTGCAATAGTGATCAGCGCAACGCCTACGCGGTGTACGAATCTCATGACCTTGAACCTTTCGCCTTGGGGCCTGTAGGACCTGCTGTGAGATCAATTCTGCGACACATTTCTGAGTGTGACAGCGGTTTGCTGGTTCAAAAAAGTGCATTGCACTTTGTTGCAGAAGTGCGCTCGTATCAGGCCCCTGATGCGTCACCGATCCGCGCTGATTGAACTGTCATTCAAGCATATCGGTTGACTAACCGGAAAGGTTTTCGGGGTCGCTGTCTCCGGAGCCGTCCCGGCTGGCGTCGAGGTGACGCGGGTCCGAGCGGTGACCTAGAGTGGCCGGACGGCGGTGGGGTGGTGTTCCGTGACAGGACCATTCTGATATTCGCCGTTAGCGTGTGGTTAGCGCGCAGCGGTGGACCCGCATGGGAGGGACACGGGTGACCAACTGGGAGTTCTGCGTGCTGGGAGACCTGCGCGCAGTTAAGGACGGGCGGGACATCGCCATCACCGCCACGCGTCAGCGCGTGCTGCTTGCCGTCTTGTTGTTCAACGCCAACCGTTCGGTGAGCGTCGAGGCACTGATCGCAGCCATCTGGGGTGAAACACCGCCACGCACCGCCCGGGTGACCGTGCAGAACTACATACGCCGCCTGCGCGCTGTGCTTGATGTCGACATCGAGGACCGGCTGATCGAGACAACGGCGGCGGGATACCGGCTGACGGTCGCCACGGACGAGGTGGACCTGCTGCGGTTCATCGACGAGATCGGGTCTGCTCAATCGGCCACCAGTGCGGGCCGGACCGATGTCGCCATCAAGCACTACCGCGCTGGGCTGGCCATGTGGCGCGACGAGCCGATCCCCGACCTGGCCCGGGCCGGCTGGCTGCGCTCGGAGGTCTCCGAACTCGTCGAATCCCACCTGGCTGCGGTCGAGGAGTGGGCGGATCTTGAGCTCGCCGCCGACAGGTCCGCAGGTGGCGGTGCGGAGCTGATCGCCGCACTCACCGGTCTGATCGCTCACTGGCCGCTGCGCGAGTCCTTGCGGGCCTTGCTGATGCGAGCGCTCTATGCGAGCGGCCGCACCGCGGACGCGCTGGCGGAGTACACCAAGGCGCGCTTGACTCTGGTCAACGAACTGGGGGTGGAGCCCGGACCACAGCTCCTCGCCGCCCACCAGCACGTGCTCGGTGGTCATCGGATGGAACCGGGACGGCACCTGGTGCCGGCTCAGCTGCCACCGATGGTGCCGGAGTTGACCGGCCGCGACAACGCCTTGGCCGAACTCGACCGACTCCTCGACGGGCATCTCGGTTGGGGCGGCAACCAGTGCGCCATCGCGGCGGTGTCCGGCACCGCCGGCGTCGGCAAGACGGCCTTGGCGGTCCATTGGGCGCACCAAGTTGCTCACCGATTCCCCGATGGTCAGCTCTATGTCAATCTGCGCGGCTTCGACCCGGCCGGGTTGCCGGTTCGCCCGGACGAAGCGCTGCGCGGCTTCTTGACCGCATTGGGCGTGGTGGACCAGGCGGTGCCCGACACCGTGCCTGCCCAGTCCGCCTTGTTTCGCAGCCTGGTCGCGGATCGCGAGTTGGTGATCGTGCTCGACAATGCCGCCGGAGCCGAGCAGGTGCGTCCGCTGCTTCCCGGCGCCGGTGGCTGCGTCACCGTGATCACCAGCCGGGACCGACTGCTGGCTCTGGTGGCCGCCAACGGCGCGACATCGGTCCGCTTGGATCTCTTGGCCGAGGAGTCCTCGGTCGAGCTGCTCCGCCGGCGGGCCGGCGCACAGCGGATCGATGCCGAGCCGGACGCCGCACGAGAGATAGCCACTCACTGCGCGGGTCTGCCGCTGGCGTTGGCCATCGCGGCCGCTCGGATCGCCGCGGACCCACACCTCCCACTGGCCACCTTGGCTGGCGAGCTGGCCGACCCGGCTCGGCAATCGTTGGACGTGTTGCGGTCCGGGGACCGGTCAACCGAGCTGCGGGAGGTGTTGTCCTGGTCCACCCAGGCTCTCGAACCGGAGGCGGCGCGGGTCTTCCGGCTGCTCGGACTCCACCCGGGCCCGGACTTCACCCCGCAAGCCACCGCGCACCTGGTCGAGCGCGACGAACAACAGACACATGCACTGCTGGACGACCTCTGTCGCGCCCACCTGCTGGTCGAACTCCGACCGGGCCGCTACTCGTTCCATGATCTACTCCGCGCCCACGCCGCCGAACTCGCCGCCCGCCACGAAACCTCCGACGACCAGACCGCAGCTCTCCGCCGGCTATTCGAGCATCTCCTGATCACGTCTGCAGCAGCATCGAGCATCGTCGACCCCAGAAGGCGAGGTCTATACCAGCAGGTGCGCCGCTCAAGCGTCCGTCCGCCGGCCCCGTCACTTGCTAGCGAGCCTTGCTCTGGCGCCCACATGGATCGAGCTGCCGCTCAAAGCTGGCTAACTCACCAGACGTTTGTACTTTCCGTGGCGATCCAACGCGCTGCCGAACTGCCCGGCCTGGAGGGCTTCGCGTGGCGACTGAATTCGACCACCAGCTTCCATCGAACTGGCTGCGGCCAACTCAAGGAGAGCATCCGTCTCCACGAGATCGCGCTTAGCGCCTGTTTAAGGCTCGCAGACCAGATCGGCGAGGCCGAGGCGCGGTTGGGCCTTGGCGCCACATATACCTACCTGGGGTCCTTCGACGCTGCGGCACGAGAGCTTCGTGCCGCTCACCGCCTCGCGCTCGACGCCGGCGATCAACTGCTAGAAGCACACGTGCACGAACGCCAATGCGCGCTCATGGACCGTACAGGCGATGCGAGGGGCGCCCTTGATCAGAGCCTAGTGAGTTTGGCTGCGTTCAGGGAGATCGGCGACGACTTCGCTGCGGCGACCGCCGAGAACAACTTGGGATGGTGCTTGACGCTTCTCGGAGATCACAAAGCCGCTCTCGCCTATTGTGAGCGAGCGCTCGCCTTCAATCGCAAGGTCGATGATCAAATCGCTTTGGCGACCTGCCTGGACAGTTTGGGGCGGATCTATCTTCACTTGGGCCGCCATGCCGAGTCGATCGAGAGCTATGTCGAGGCAGTGGCGATTGTGCAGGAGGAGGGGCGTCACCTGCAGCTGTCGGAGTACATCTGGCACCTGGGCGACGCCTACCACACCACCGGCGACCACCAGGCCGCCCGCTCGTCCTGGCAAGGCTCCCTGGATCTCCTGGAGGAGCTGGACCACCCCAACGCCGCCGTCCTTCGCGCCAAACTCACCGACCAGGACCGTCACTGAGGGCCCGTGATCGACGCAGCTCCAGCCCCCACCTCGAGTAGGCAGAGCCACCAAGCGGTAGGCAGCGTCGAGACTTCGGGCGGGCACGGCCGAGCCGTTGGCAGAAGACCACGGGCTTTCGGGCCGCTGAAGCGTAAGCCAGCGCACATAGTCAGGCAGTGAGCCGAGCGGCGCGATAGAAAGGAAAGCAGACACGAGAGTCCCTGGCAGTGGTGGGGTTTGAGGGTTGGCGGCGCTAACGACCCGCTAACCGGCGGTTGTAGCGTCAATGCCCAGTACCTATCGAGGAGGTGAGTCAACGCTCGGCCGACGTCGCCCGACTACCCATCAAGATAAAGACGACAGACCTCCCTTACGTCCGATCAGAAGTCAGAAAGGCAAGTTCATGAGAACGTTTCAGAAAGCATCTCTAAATCTATTGGGCTCTGCAGCTCTCGTGTTGGCCAGCGCAGCACCGGCACTCGCAACGGTTGAGTATCCTGGCGGAGGAACCTGGAGCTATGGGGTGGGCAGTGAGGTCTACTCTCACTACCATCATCCCAGCCGCACCCATCGCGCAAGTGTCATCAACGGCTATGGTGAACTAAAGCGAGACTGCGCTCCGCAAGACTACTGGGCGCGAGCCTCGTTGCGTTCGCGCCCATGGGTGGCCGACCGCGCCTATTGGAGTCGTAGTTGCTGATGCGTTGGTGAGAAGTCTGCGGGCCACCAAGTATCACTCTGTGGCCCGCAGGGCACCTATAAATCAGCGCCTAGAACATTCTGAGATTGGAAGCTATTCTTGATATTCAGCGCCGCGCAAACACTGGTAGTCTTCAATTGGCTGGTAGCGACCTTCCTGGGCTTTCTCATCGTCACCGAGCGATCTACGGAACTGCCACTCCCCGCCACCGCGACCATCACTGTCACAGCTGAGCCGGAGCAGATTGCGTCAGGCCAACTGCGAGAGTCATTGGTTCAGTTCGCGATAACGAGAAAAATATCCTTTGCGCAGGAAGTCCCGGATCTAAGTGATCGTGCCGGGATTCGTCATCTTTACCTGGTCGCTGCGGACCCTACAGTTCCCTCAACAAGGTGGCTCAAGGACGGAATAGGGGACTTCGGGTGGTCGACACGCACAGTTGTCCATGACTTTTCAGAAGTAGGAAGCCGATCGGTTGTCGGTGTATACGACGTTTTTGGGGACTCGCGCAACACGAAAGAGCTACAAGACTTTTTTCTGTCTCATGGCGTGACGACCGAGATTGGCCAACCTCCAGGAATCGGTTGGCTTCCGACTGAGATTCGCCAGGTCCTTGCAGTTGCTGTCCTACTCACTTGCGCGATCGCCGGCGCCTACGTTGTTAGCGGCACCCGACGTTACGCAATCGAACGTCTCCACGGGCTATCCGCGGCGCAGGCCGCTCGAAACGACTTCAGCGTCTTTGTCCGCTTGTGGGCGAGCTCGGGCGCCGTAGTGCTCGCCGTAAGTACCGGCTTCGCCGTTCTACATAACGGTGGCCGGTGGCAGGTCGGCATTGCTGGCGTTGGGCAATTCATCGCGCACGCGTTGTTGCTGCAAGCCGTCCTAGTTGCTGCCGCAATAGTCAGCTACCTTGTCGTTCTGGGCATGGTCACTTCGGTTGACACGTTATCGGCTCTGAAAGGTGAGGCGCCGGCTTGGGCGCTGACCGGACTGGTTTACGGCTTACGGTTTGCTGCAGTAGCGGTGGGCCTTAGCACGCTCACGCTCACGCTCACGCTCCTGGGCGACACTGCCGCTCGCGATCGGTCTTTGAGCGCTTTCGATCAGCTTGGGGGAAAGGCTGCCCTCGCCCTCGGCAACGTATACACACCGCGCGACGAGGACCGGCTCGTCAATGTTGTCGGGCCATGGTTGCGCTCGCTAGATCGGAATAGTGATCTAGTTCTGGCGGGCCAGAGGAGCATGAGTGGCTTCGACACGTATGGGAAGGACGTGACAGCCTTGACTGTCAACGATGCTTTCCTTGCCGAGCAGCCGGTGCGGTTGGCGTCAGGTGACGTGCTTAGAGGGGCCGATCCGGAACGAGTACTGGTGCTCGTGCCTCAATCACGCTGGTCGGGCCGCGCCTCCCTTCTTAAGGAACTTGGCTTGTCGGTGTTGTTGAAGCCGGGCGCCAAGGTCGAGATCGGCCCTAGACCCGAATCCGGCCAACGTTTCTTCACCTACACGCCGGCCGCGACGCCGGCCACGGGTGCCGGAGCTACCGGGCTGGATCTGGCTAATACGTTCGTGACGGACCCCGTCATGGTCGTGCTTCCGTCTCGCCAGGGGTGGCCAACGAATAGCACCTATACCTCGCTAGCAACACAGGGGGGCGCGCTCTTGACAGAGTCTGGAGGTCTACAACTGGCCATCCGTCAGAAGCCGGAGTTGAGACGGTACCTCCTGGCCGCGACACCAGTCACCGATAAGGCGGCGACCGTTCTGGTCGAACAGTCCGCTCGCCTTCGGCTCTCGTCCTTGGCAGCCCTAGTTGCAACTGCCGTAGTGACGATGACGGGGTTCGCCGCTGCGCTTGTTCTAACTCGCCGAATGACTCAGCGGGCCTTCATCCGGCACCTATTCGGTTGGTCCATGACGAGCATCTACCGGGTCGTCCTAAGTGTCGAGACATTACTGCTGGTTGCTTTGGCTGGATGGATTCCATTCCAAGTCGCAGAACAACGACGCGACCTGGAGGCTTGGCAAGCACGAGGAATCCCGCCCCCTAGCGCCCCGCCAACCATCAGCATCGAACAATGGGCAAGCATCGGCCTGCTTAGTCTCGTCACTGCTGGCGGCTTTCTCGTGGCACTGAAGCTGGCGCACCAGCGCGTCGTTCGCGAAGGCACGAGTGCCGCATAGACAACTAGTTCACTACCAGTTTCCGGCTTGCGATTCCCGCCTCTTGAACAGGTTCACCTAGAACGAATGAGGACTCTAATGTTGATTGCCCACGGACTTACCATGGCATACGGCGACCGAACACTTTTTCGCGACCTTGACTTCACAGTTGCACCCGGCACTATGGTCGCGCTAACGGGAGCCAGCGGCTCTGGCAAGTCTACCTTGCTCAACTGCATCGGCTGCTTGATCAAACCGACAGCTGGTAGGATTGAGTTCGAAAGTCAGACTATCTCAGCGATGCGGCCTCGGGCGGTACGGCGATTTCGCAAGAGCACGGTGGGATACCTCTTCCAGAACTACGCACTTGTCGAAGACTGCACCGTGCGTGACAACATGATGATAGCGACCCGTGCGCGCGGCCAGCGCGGCTCCGACGCCCGCAACTCCATAACACGGGCCCTCGCGACGGTTGGAGTTGTCGGACGACTCGACGATCGGGTGGCCAAGCTCTCCGGCGGTGAGCAGCAGCGTGTCGCGCTCGCCCGGCTGCTGGTCAAACGGCCACGCCTGGTCCTCGCCGATGAACCAACTGGCGCGCTCGACAGCGTCAATAGCAGCGCAGTCATCTCAGTGTTGCAGAAGTTCGCCGCCGACGGAGCCTGTGTCGTGGTCGCTACCCACGACGAAGTAGTTCGCGGAGCCTGTGACGACCAAGTCAGTTTGTGACCTGTGTTGAGTCCGACCAGATAGGGCATAGGTGTCAGGCGGCGCCGGGGTTAACCGTTGTCGGCTCTTCACAATTGAGGGTGTAGCGCGGTCTGGCGAGTCGGTCCCGGTGTAGACGTCGAGGTCTTCCGAGGATGGGAGTTCTCACACTGCCCATCTGGAAGACCTCGACGTGCCTGACGCTACCTTCGCTTGCCCTGACCTGACCACCTTCTGCCGCCTTGACGAGCTCGGCCTTGAAGCCGTCGGGCAGCGTCTTGAACCTGATTGTCAAGGGACAGTAGGAACTGCCCAGTGGCGGACATGAAACCTGCCCGCTGACGGTCACGAGAACTGCCCGGTGGTGGCCATGGGATCTGCCAGGGGGCTGGCGGCCACCACCGACCAGGTACTCAGGCCAACGGGCTCACCCCCTGGCCGGCGAGTGCCTGGGTGAGCCGGACGGAGTCACCGCTGGTCTGACACACGTGGGCGTGGTGCAGCAGCCTGTCGACGGTGGCGGTGGCCAGCGTCTTGGGTATCAGTTCGTCGAACCCGGATGGGTGCAGGTTCGAGCTGATCGCGACCGACCGCTTCTCGTAGGCGGCGTCGACGAGCCGGTAGAGCCCCTCGGCTGCGTCGGCGGCCACCGGTAGCAGGCCGATGTCATCGACGATGACGACGTCGGCGCGCAGGATCCGGGCGATGGCCTTGGTGACGGTGTCGTCGGCACGGTGTCGGCGTAGCAGCACTCCGAGGTCTTCCAGGGTGAACCAGGCGACCTTCAATCCTTGCTCGACGGCTTGCTGGCCGAGTGCCTCCAGGAGGAACGTCTTCCCGGTGCCCGACGGGCCGCACACCACCAGGTTCTCGCGTCGGTGGACCCATTCCAGGGTGCGCAGCGCCTGCTGGGTCGGCGCCGGGATCGACGACGCCCCGGGCTCCCAGGCGTCGAATGTCTTCCCGGTCGGGAACCCGGCCGCTGCCCGCCTGGTGGCCAGCGCGGAGCGCTCTCGGCCGGCGACCTCCTCGGCGAACAGCGCCTTGAGGACCTCGGCGGGTTCCCAGCGTTGGGCCTTCGCGGTCGCGACGACCTCTGGGGCGTGGCGTCGGATGTGCGGCAGCCGAAGCCGCCGCAGCAGGTCCTCCAACTCGGCTGGCAACGGCGGCGCGGACACTGGGGTGTTGGTCGTCATCGGGTCACCTCGTCCGAACCGGGCAGGCCGATCTCTTGACCGAGTCGTGCCCATCCGGCAGTGCCCTGGGTCAGCGACCGTTCTTCGCCGGCACGGTGCTCCCCGGCAGTGGGTTGTTGGGCGTGGTGGTCGAGGATCGAGGACAAGTCGGCCTCGGCGAACCGGCCATGGACCGCGGCATGGCCGAGTGCCCAATCGACCTCGACGGGGTCGAACAGCTTGGCCAGCGCGAGGGCTTCGGCCATCTTGACCCGCATCCGCGGGGTGCCCGCAGCGGCGGCCTCGATCAGCCACAGCCGGGCGCCTTCGCCCAGGTCGAGGAACTCCGATTCCGCTGGGTTCTTCGCTCGTGGCTGGCGGTTCAACGGGCCTTCGGGCTGGGGTGGGAAGTGCTCGTCATCGATCTTCGGCGTGCCCGGCGTCGCGCGTGCATGGCGTGCGACCTCGACCGGCCCGTCGTCGCCGACGTGGACGATGACGACCTGCTCGCCGTCGCCGACACCCTGGGCCCTGGCCCACACCGTGGCGCCGAGCAGTGTGTGCGGGACCGAGTACTGGCCGGACTCGAACATCACCATCGGCGTGTTCGCCGGCACCACCCGCGTGGTCTCGAAAGCAACTGTGTGCGGTGTCGTCGGGACCGGATGCAACCGCGCTCGTTCCTCGGCCAACATCTCGATCGGCGGCCGCTTCGTGGTCCGGTGGACGCGGGTGTTGACCTTCTCGCAGAACTCCACGCACGCAGCCTCGAGCTCGGCGAACGAGGCGTACTCCTCCCGCAGGTTGGTGTCTTTGGGGACAAGGTCGGCCTTGCTGATCTTCACCGACGATTCGGTGCCGCCCTTGGACGCCGGATCTGCGGGCACGCAGGTGTGGACCACCACCGAGTAGTGCTCAGCGAAGGTGACGAGTTGTCCGTTGCGGACCGGGATCCCGGCGATGTGCTCGACCGTGACGGTCTTCTCGTTGTCAGTCAGCACGTAGGTCGGCACCCCACCCAGTTGCCGGAACGTCTGGTCCAGCGCAGCGAACACGCTCGGCATGGTCTTGTCGCGCAACGCGATCACCACCCGGAACCGCGACCAGGCCAGCCAGGCCACGAACAGCACCGTCTTGACGCCGTCGACGACCGGGCCGTCGCCGTAGTCGTACTGCAGCCACATCCCGGGCTCGGTGACCCAGGGCCAGTGGACCCGCACATGTCCAGCCCGATAAGACTTCTTCACCCTCGCGACCGCGCGGCGGGTGGTGCGTTCCGAGCCCGTGTAGCCCAGCAAGAGGAGCTTCTCGTGGGCCTTGTCGGCACGGACCTTGCCCTGGGACCGCTCGACCCACTCCTCAACCTTCGCCAAGAACTCATCGATCAGCTGCGGCCGGGCCACGGCCCCACCCAACTCCACATCACCGGCGACGGCACGTCGTTCGACGTAGCGCTTCACCGTGTGGTGCGAACAGCCAGCCAGCTCACCGGCATCACGCAACGACCCAGTCAGGTCGTAGGCATCCAAGATTTTCATGATCTCCTCGGCAGACTTCAAGTTGTCCCTCCTCAGGGCGACGGGCGCATCAGCACCGCCGATCGCACCTGAGGAGGGGCCTCAACCGTGGGAACCGGTGAGGCAGACGACGTCGTGTCGGGCAGATCCCGTGACCGTCAGCGGGCAGTTCTCATGTCCGACACCGGGCAGCTTCGTGGCCGTCTCCGAGCAGTTTCTCGTGACCGCCGACACCTGATCGCGCGGTGCTGGCCTGCCGGATCGTTGAGCCCGATCGGTGGTGTCGCCGGTGCGGTTGCGAGGGCGTTCTGCGTGACACCGTGATCCGGCGGCTGGCGCACGAGCCACTGGGGTGGCGACCTACCACGCTGGAAGTGATTGTGCGCCGCTACCGCTGCACCGGCTGCGGGCACGTATGGCGCCAAGACACCACCCGGGCTGCTGAGCCACGGGCGAAGCTGTCGCGTCGTGGGCTGCGGTGGGCACTGGAAGGGATCGTGTGTCAGCACCTGACCATCGCCCGGGTCGCCGAAGGACTCGGAGTGGCCTGGAACACCGCCAACGACGCGGTCCTGGCCGAGGGCAAGCGGGTCTTGATCGATGACGAGCACCGCCTCGATAGCGTGAGGGTGATCGGGGTCGACGAGCACGTGTGGCGTCACACCCGCCGTGGCGACAAGTACGTCACCGTGATCATCGATCTGACCGCGGTGCGGGCCGGCACCGGCTCGGCCCGGTTGTTGGACATGGTCGAGGGCCGTTCCAAGAAGGCGTTCAAGACCTGGCTGGCCGAACGTGACGACGCCTGGCGTGCTGGGGTGGAAGTGGTCGCGATGGACGGGTTCACCGGGTTCAAGACCGCCACCTCCGAAGAGCTGCCCGACGCTGTGCCGGTCCTAGATCCCTTCCACGTGGTCCGCCTGGCCGGCGATACGCTCGACCGATGTCGGCGCCGGGTCCAACAAGCCATCCACGGCCACCGCGGTTTCAAAGGTGATCCGCTCTACCGAGCCCGCCGGACCTTGCACACCGGTGCCGACCTGCTCACCGACACCCAAGCCGACCGGCTCACCACTCTGTTCGCCGACGACGCCCATGTCGAGGTCGAGGCGACCTGGGGGATCTACCAACGGATGGTCGCTGCCTACCGCGAACCCGACCGGGCGCTTGGTCGCGCACTGATGGAGAACCTGATCGCCTCGGTCAGCAGCGGCGTCCCGAGCGCACTGGTCGAGGTCATCACGCTGGGCCGGACCCTGAAGAAGAGAGGCGACGACGTGCTGGCCTACTTCGACCGCCCCGGCACCAGCAACGGACCAACCGAGGCCATCAACGGCCGCCTCGAACACCTCCGCAGCTCCGCCCTCGGGTTCCGCAACCTCACCAACTACATCGCCAGAAGCCTGCTCGAGACCGGCGGCTTCAGGCCCCAACTACACCCCCGACTGTGAAGAGCCCCGTTGTCCAGGGCCGGCTGAGTGAACCGCAGCACCTTCACCGCGTCGTAGGAGTACTTCGGAGCCCGCGGCTTCCGCGGCCACTGCGCGACCTGGCGACCCGGTCCGGGCCGCTGCTGCGCGGCCGCGGTCAACCGACGCCGCGCATTGTCACGCGACCACCCGGTGACCTCCGCGACCTGATCGAGGACCCTGCCCTTATCCCCCTTACTCGCCCGCGCATACGCCTTGGCGTACTTGCTGGAGATCTCCGCACGCGACACCATCGACAGCCCACATCCCATACTCGGCGAGCGTCACGGTTTCGCGGGCACTCCTACGTGAGGCACCGAGCGTGTTTCGCGGGCAGTTTTCGTGAGTCTCGTCGGATACTGGTACTCAGCCTGGTATCGGACCATACTTGGGACGACGGCGTACACGTATCACCACACCGTGTACTTCTGCAAGACCAGCACCAGGATCACTAGCTGGGAGAACCGTTGGGGCTACTGGACCGAACAGGACTCGATCCTCTACTGGCGGGAGAGGACGCAAAACCAGCGCGGAGGTTTGGGCGGGTCAACGGCTTGGTCGAAGATGGCCCGTCATATTGAGTGGTGTGTCGTACGATACGGGTGCTACGCCAACACCTACCCATGGATACAACTGAACGTTCGTGCGAGTGGTAATCACCTACTCAGGAGACGCCGGATGATGAGGCTACTGCTAGCAATCGTGCTCACCCTCGTGATTACGTTTGTCGCCATGGTTGTATTGACTCAGCTCGGCGCGAGGATCGGCTCAGTGGAGATCATAGTGCTACTGCTCGCCACCACACTCGTCATGTTCGCCCTGCATCGCAAACGCAGCCAGAGCGTCGCACGTCGATAGGTTGCGAAAAGAGGATGCCGAGGGTCGTCCGACCCTCGGCATCCCTCGCCGCCTCTGCGTGTCAGTACGATTCGAGTTCCTCGACTACGCCGACTCCGCCGCCGGCTCAATCCCACCCGGCGACCCCGCTCGGCACCACGCGTCATCAAACGCAAGTACGTGAAGGGGCACGGCAAACGCGCCCACCACGCCAACTAGCCGAGCCCACAGCAGCCGAGGAGCTACACCGTGATCCCGCCCTCACTGAACGGCATGGCGGCTAGCCGGTCGTACATTTGCCTCCGATTACCCGCGTTGACACCACGTTCAAAGTGTCCGCGCTAGCGATCCGCTAAGGCAGGGGTGCAAGATCAGCTAGCGGAAGGCCTGATCACCAACTAGCTAACCTCTTAAGGATGTGATTCCGTTGTTCGGTATCAGCCGCTTACGACCACCGTTCTACTTCGTACCTCTTATTGCGTTTGGCGCAGCCTTCGCGCCGACCAGTGCTAGCGCGGAGACGCGGCCGCTTCCATCATGTGTGAATGTTACTGCCATTTCATCGGGCGATGTCACCTACATCAAAGTCCGGAACTCTTGCGATGAAACCGTTGGCGTCTCGTTCCAATACACCAACTCAATTCGTCGCCCAAGCCCGGATGGCATCTGTCTCCGAGTCGCTACCAATTCTGTCGTCGCGACTGCCCTGCCTCGGCCCGTAAAACTGATAGGTAGGTGCTCCCATCAAGATTGGGAAGACTGATTCCAAGCAATATCGATAGCGGCCAACAACGGCCTCGACACAAAGGAGAACGTCCGATGGAATTGATAGCAAACTCAGTAAAGGTGTACACGCCAAGACGCAGAATCGGCAGAACAACTAGCTCGACCAAGCGCCTCGGGCGGAGAATTCCGTATACTGATCTCCGGAGCCTCGGCTCGGCACTGGTAATTGCACTCGTACTTGCCACAACAGCGCCATTGACCGCATCCGGCGTTCCGGGAACGCCATCTAGCACCGCCTCTCGCGGGTTCGACACTGTGTCGATCAAGACACTCCAAGCGTATGTGACGGCTACCTCTAGCGGATATGTGATTGAAGCTCCGGCTAGCGCACTCGCTCGCGTCAGTCCGAAAGAGCTGGCCTCGCTAAGAAGCTACCATGCCCAGTTAAGCCAATTCGTCAAAGACGGTTCGCTTGTCTATCACAAGGGAACCTACCTGCCTTCGGCAATGATGGCCAAACTAACGTGGCGAGGTAGTCACGGCTACATAAAGACACGGTGGTTCGGATTTGAGGTTGGCGTTGATCCGTACCTTCGCGGCAGACTCCAGGCCGGCATCTCCGCAGCAAACCTGGCGCTGCTCCTCGGCGGTGGACCGTACGGGCGGGCGGTTGCCGCGATCCTTGATGCGGGCGGCGTAATTCTTTCGGTGTGCGAACGGTCGAGTGGTTGGAGTAGAGTCTACTGGGTGGGCAATATTCAAGGTTTCCCAGTCTGCAATCCGTTCGGCTAAGGAGCTTCAGTGAAGATGACTACGTCTAGATTCGGGCTAGTTGCCGTCACCATTGGCATCGTCCTGGTAGTACCGGTGGCCGTGTTCCTGGCTCTTCGAGGTCTATTCGCTTCCGATCCATCCAACTATGGCGAGCAGGCCATGTTCGCTTCCATAGCCGTTCTCGTAATGGTGGCCGTACGCCGCAAAATGCTTCGCGACAGGGAATAGGACCGTCCACGACCGGCGAGAGGATGTGCCCCGGTGTGCACAGTCACCGGGGTACATCTCGCCCAAGGGCCGATCATCCTTGGGACGCCGGGTGTAGCCATTCAGGTCTGCCCTAGCCGAGCAAGAAGACTTCTGATGCTCAGGCTGCGGTAGATGTCGCAAGCCTCCTGGGTTGCGACACCCACGTCTATTGACCTAGTTGGAGTGATGGATGACAGCAGTGCCCTCTACGCTAGTCGGACTTCTTGTTAGTATGCCCTGGGGCATGCGACTGTTGGCGCCAAGCCCGAGTCGGACGACAAGTCAGACAATCGGACACTGGATTCTTGCCTACGGCTACACTGGTTCGGGAGGCAGCGTGAAGTTCGCAGACCCGAGCACCTCCGTTTGGGCACCGCCAAACCCGACGTTCACGGCCACTACTTCTTCATTCACCAACAGCTTCTTGCAGTCCAATGGCATTGTCTACTAGGCGGCAGGTGCGGCAAGGTTGCCGAGCCGTGCTACTCGCAGGGGTAGCACTGCTCGCAGTGGCGGCGTGCAGCTCCGACGGGGGCAGTGGCTCCCAACGGCCCACCGACACCGCTCCCACCGCCGCGGCCAACCTAACTGGGTCGCCAACCGCTTCGGCGAGTACCACACTTTCTGGCATTGAGGTCGCGAAGGCGCTAGACGCGTCGTCGGCACGCGAAGGCGCAGCCCCGAGCGTCAGCGTTCGCCAGCGGATCCCGATTCGGCAGGGCGCCGAAGCGACATACGCCGTGCTCGGCGTGTCGAGCGACGCGCGACTATTGGCGTCGCGGAACGACATGAGTTCGGCCCCACCGGAAGCGATCTTAGGAACTCCCCACTTAGGTTGGCTCTCGCCCAACGGTTTCGACACGTTGCCTTACAACGACACCGAATCCGAGGGGCGGCAAATCACCTCAGCCCACCTCGACGGCGACACTGTCACCTGGGTGGAGACAAGCAGCATTGACCTCTATAACTTTGACTGGCGAATCTACTCAGCGGTTCTCGGAACTGACGGGCGAACGCTAGTTGCTGATTCCGATGACTTTTCTAAAGGGCGTATGTTGAACCCTGTGTTTGGAACCACCCAGCCGGTGGTGTTGGGCGGAACCGCCTATTGGGCAGCGACCGATGTGGGCGGCAAATCTGATGACTCGCTGATCTGGGCAGGCAGCGTCGCGCCAGGCGGCAAACCAGCCAAACCAATCGTTGATGATGGATACCTGCCCACTTCCGATGGATCCTCCTATCTCTATTACGTCAAACGGATCGCGAACGGAACCACCTCGATCGTCCGGGAGCGATCCGGGGCAGGCAAGCCAACGGCCGTTGTTATGCTGGAGAAGTTTGACGGTAGCGTGACCCGGCTTGCCGCATCCGACCGGCATCTTGCCTGGGTGGAGTCCTACAAGGACGGAACCTCACGCCTGTTCGTCAAGGAGCTAGCGAGCGGAGAAGTCACTGCTATCCGAATGGAACATCCAGGTCCTTCCACCATGTTCCTCAGCTTGTCTCAAGACAAGGTGGTCTGGGGAAGCGGCTCTGCTGAGGGCGATGCGGGCCAATATCTGTACAACTTCTCCTCCGGAGCGTTGACTCGACTGGCCGACTCACCCGGCCTTAGCCTGGTGTACGCCGCCGACAGCGCCATCGCGTGGTCGCGCCTGAAGCCGAACCCTGGCGGTCCGCCCACGGCCAGTTGGGTTGTTGGAGAATCGACGAAGTAATGAGACGCACCGCTTTGCGACACCCACCACAGCTCACTCAAGTGAAGGAGTGTGAATATGGCAGCAATGCTGTCCACCATACTTGGCTTCCTGGTCGTGTACGCCGCCGGACTACACTTGTTAGGGCACACACCCAGTCGCACTAGATTACTGACGATTTGTATGGGCAGCGTGCTGCTGTATACGGCATGGTGGTTGGCGGTCAACTCGGTCCGTGCAGTGCCAGAAGCTGCTTCACCCGGCCTTGGTGTACTCATGATGTGCCTCACGATCAGCCTGGTCAGCAGGGGTCGGCGGACAGCAGCCTAACCAGCTGACCCGAGATCGCACGGCGCCCAGTTGCCCAGCATTCCCGCGACCACACTACGATCACCTGCGACCTGCGCGATCCGCTTCCCGTCACTTCGACAATCCGAACAGCTCCCTCACGGAACTCCCGGTCGTACTTCTTCCTTCTCTGGCATCTCGATCCTCACTATCGATGCATTTGCGGTCCGGGGGAGACCTCATTCCGGACCTCACCCAATACAGCGCCGTCGCGGCCGGTGCCATCATCTGCAGCGACGAGCAGCGACACCGAGGTCTGCGGTGCGCCGCCCGCTGAACAGGTTCCAGGCACGACACAACCACCGTGGGTCAGGCGGGTCATCCCCAGCAAGAATCTCCGCCAACCTGCGAGTTCGTTGCCGCAAACCTGCGGATTGGGCGCCATACTTGTGCGGTGGCCACCCACATTCACCGCCACGCCACCTCGGTCGCAACGGACCTCCTCAACCACTTTCCCGGTCCGGTGATTGAAGGAGCACGACAGGTCGGAAAGAGCACTCTCGCCACGAGGGTCGCCGCCCCAACGGCGATCGTGATGAACCTCGACAACCAACAAACCCGCTCGGCCGCTAGCGCTGACCCCGCAGGCTTCGTCACCATGGCGCCCGATCGGCAACTGGTAATCGACGAGATTCAACGCCTCCCGGAACTGACCCTCGCGGTCAAAGCGGCTATCGACGCCGACCGGCGCCCAGGCCGTTTCATTCTCACCGGTTCCTCGAGTTTGCTCCGGGTCCGCGGCGCAGCCGACAGCCTCGCCGGCCGAGTGGCCCGACTTAACCTCCTCGGTTCAGTCAAGGAGAAGCTGGCGGCACCGACGACGACTTCGCGACTGCGAGCCGCCATACCAGCGGATCGATCCCCGCGACCACCACCACCATGGCCAGAGCCGACTACGCGCTCACGCTCGCTCGCGGCGCCTACCCGGAGTCGCACCACGCGCCGGACCACATCCGGAGCCACTGGATTGACAGCTACCTCCAAGGCATCATCGGACGAGACCTGCCCGAGCTACGGCGGGAGGTTCGCCCCACACGCGCCATGGCGTTGCTCCGAACACTCGCCGGCCGACAATCGGCGGAACTGGTCAAAGCCAAACTCGCCCACGAGACGGCACTTCCGCCCAGCACGATCACCGGCTACCTCGACCTGCGACGTACCCAAAGCCGGCCACAGACAGACCCGGCCACGATGTGCTTCGGGGTGGGCGAACCTCCGATTCGCCCACCCTGCGAGCCGCGGCAGCGACCGAGCGCACAAGACCGCTCAGGTCACCACCAACGGATGCCGCCGCCCCCCAGACCTAGCCACCACGCCATCCCGATGCTGTTGCGGTAGGTACTTGCTCGAACTCTTGCCCTCCGAGATGAGGCTATCGCTCACCGTTAGCGGCTGATTAGCGCAAACTGGTCGGCCACCGAGCCGACGCGAACTTCCCGTCACCGACCTTGTCGGCTGCCCTCAGCGGGGCCGAAGATCACCAACACCGTCAGATCTTCTTCGATGTCGACGAAACGGTGCTCCTCGCCCGCCGGCACGAACAGCACCGTGCCCGGCTCGACCGGTGCCGATCCCGACGTCGCCCACAGCGTGGCCCGGCCACCGATACAGACATACAGCTCGTCCTCGGTGTGCGGCTCCTGCGGGTCCACCCCACCCTTGGCCAGTGAGTAGGTGCCACAGCTGAGGTCGGGCACCGCCAAGTGTTCGATCCACTGCGCCGCCGGGCCGGGCGTATGCCGTCCGGCTCCATCAATTCGCTGCACCCGTGAAAGATAACAGCGAACCCACGCGAGCTGCTCTCGGTCGGTTAGGCAAAAGTTCGAGTTGAGCTTAGGCAAAAGTTCGATTCCATGTTAGGCAATCGCTAGAGTTCGAGCGTGCCCCATTACTTCCCCCGCATCGCAGACCAGGAGCTCGCTGCTCGGCTTCAGGTCATGGGCGCCGTACTGATCGAAGGGCCCAAGGGCTGCGGGAAAACCGCCACCGCCTCGCAAGTTGCCAAAACCATCATCCGGCTGGACGAGGATCCTGCTGCCCGCTCGCAAGTCTCACTCGACCCGAAGGCGCTGTTCAGCGGCGAGCCCCCAATCTTGTACGACGAGTGGCAACTCGAACCGGACATCTGGAACAAGATACGCCGCCAAGTCGACGACCGGAGCGAGAAGGGCCAGTTCATCCTGACTGGGTCGGCTCGGCCCCGTGACGACACCAACCGCCACTCTGGCGCCGGACGGTTCTCAGTCATGCAGATGCGCCCTATGAGCCTCATCGAGTCCGGCGACTCAAGCGGTCAGATGTCCCTCGCAGCACTACTGGAGGGACAAACACAGACGGGGCTCGGCACACATCTCACCTTTGCCGATCTCCTCCAGCGGATCGTGGTCGGCGGCTGGCCCCAGCTGATCGACACCGACGAGGAGTTCGCCCGCGACTGGCTCGATGACTATCTACGCCAGGTCATCGAAGTGGACATTCCTGCGATGGGACAACGACGCTCCCCGCGCAACCTGGCCCGCGTCCTCGAGTCGCTCGGACGGAGCGTTGGTCAAGCCGCGAAGCTCAATGAACTCGCCAAAGATGTCGGGGGTGAGTCAGGTCCAATCGCCCACGAAACACTCACCGGCTACCTTGACGCCCTCGACCGCCTCAAACTGACCGACAACTCGCCCGCATGGCGGCCACACATGCGTTCCCGCACCCGCCTGCGAACCGCTCCCGTCCGCTACTTCGTTGACCCGTCCCTCGCAATCGCAGCACTCAACATCGGCACCGCAGAGCTTCGCGCCGACCCGCTGGCGACCGGCTTCCACTTCGAAGCACTAGTCGTCCGCGATCTGCGAATCTATTCGCAGCTGCATCGCGGCCACGTCGACGCCTGGCGCGACGCGAACGGCCGAGAGGTCGACGCCATCGTGACCGGTCGAGACAACAGATGGGCCGCGTTCGAGATCAAGCTCAACCCTCGCGACGTTGACGCCGCCGCGGCGAACC
>JBOFLH010000201.1:0-3570 GCA_051657765.1 Nocardioides sp.
GGGCTCGACATCACCGAGGCAGGCACCAAGAAGTCCCTTGCGCTGTATGTGGTCCGCCACCCGGCCGACGTCCCCGGGGTGGCCCGGCTGGGGCCGGACCCGTTGTCCGAGGAATTCACCCCCGAAGTACTAGGCGCCATCCTGACGACCGCCGGCCGGGCACAGCTCAAGGGGGTGCTACGTCACCAGGGCACCATCGCGGGCATCGGAAATGCCTACTCCGATGAGCTCCTGCACGCCGCCAAGTTGTCTCCCTTCAAGCCAGCCAACAGCCTGAGTGACACCGACCTGGCCACCCTTTACGCCGCCATCAAACACGTGCTCGGCGAGGCCGTCGACCGATCGCGGGGACTGGCGGCCAGCGAACTCAAGAGCGAGAAGAAGTCCAATCTCGCGGTGCATGGCCGCACCGGCCAGGCCTGCCCGGTATGCGGTGACACTGTCCGCGAGGTCAGCTTCGCCGACTCCTCGTTGCAATACTGCGCGACCTGTCAGACCGGTGGCAAGCCGCTCGCCGACCGACGTATGTCGAAGCTGCTGAAGTAGCCCCGGACCGGGGGCGATGGTTCGAGGAGCTCGGTGGGGTGTGAGGCGCGCAGCAACGCTGCCGGCGGCGGTCAATCGGGCTGAGCACCCGAAGTCGGTCGGCGGCTCGGCGGCGACGTAGGCTCCAGCAACGACCGCGGCAATGGCACCCGCAGCAGCGCCGGCAATCGCGCAAGATAGTCGGCCCGCGGGATCTCGACAACGCCCAATGACGCCAGGTGCGGGGTGCGCCACTGCACGTCGATCAGCCGACGACCAGCATGTTCGTCGCCGAGCAGCCGAACCAACCCGACCAGTGCCGCCTTCGACGCATCGGTTTCACGATAGAACATCGACTCCCCAGCGAAGAGGCCACCGATCGCCACGCCGTACACGGCTCCGACCAACCGCCCGTCCCGCCAGGTCTCGACAGAGTGTGCCCAACCCAGCTCGTGGAGTCGCAGGTAGGCCGCGCGAATGTCGCGGTCGATCCAGCCGTGTGCTCGGCGCGGATCGGCGCAGGCGTCGATCACCTCGGCGAAGGACGCGTTCACCCGAATCTCGAAGCGGACACACGATCTGCGCAACGACCGGGACACTCGCAACCCGGTCAACGGCAGCACGCCCCGGCGTACCGGGCAAAACCATGCGGGTGGCGCCGACTCGCCGCGGTCCTGATGACGCGGCCGCCGCGGCGGAGCCGACGGCATCGGAAACAGGCCATTCCGGTACGCCGCGAGCAGGGTACCCGGCACCAGGTCAGCCCCCACCCCGACCACGTCGTGACCACTCGCCGCCTGGGACCAATCGTCGAAGCGCCAGCGCGCGGGCGGGGGCTCGACCGGCCACTCCCGATCGACCGAAGCCCGGTCACCAGGGACCGGTTGCGAAGTAGACTCGAAAGCCACAGACCCAACCTAGCTGGAGGCCGCCGGCAAAGCGCCCACCAGTGACCCGTGGGCGAAGCGTGAAGCCGGGGCAGTGTCCGGCGGAACTGCGAGCCCACCAGTGACCCGTGGGCGAAGCGTGCGGGCTTACCACTGCCCGGCCGACTTCGGAGCGGTCGTAGGATTTGCTCAGCGTGACCGGAAGGAGTCCATTGAGCATCAAGTCCAGCCTCGGCAAGGCGCTCGCGCCACACGTCACGGACCTCGCCCCCAACATGACCGCGTCCTTCGTGCGCGAGGCGTTGAGCCGCGCCATCGCTGGGGTCGGCCCGCTGCCGCCCGCGGCCGCCGCCGCGGACAAGCAACTGGCCGAGCAGAACGGCGATGTCGGCAAAGCTATTCACGAGGTCATCGAGAATCATGTGCGCTTCGCGGGCGCGCAGGGCTTCGTCACCAACCTTGGCGGAGTGGTCACCGCGACGGTTGCCATTCCGGCGAACATCACCGGCCTGGCACTCCTGCAGTGTCGGATGATCGCCGGAATCGCGCACCTGCGCGGCTATGATCTGCACGATCCGAGGATCCGCAATGGGATCCTGCTCTGCCTACTCGGCGAGGAAGAGGTGGACTCCTTGGTGCGGGCCAAGAGGATTCCGGCGCCGCCGATGGCGTTGGCGACCGCGCCCGCGCATTCGGTCGAACTCGATCGAGTTATCGCCAGTGCGGTGGCCAGCGCGCTGGTGGCCCGGGTGGCGGGCAAACGGCTGGCGACCACGGTGGGCCGACGGGTTCCGTTTGTCGGCGGATTGGTTGGCATGACGGCGGACGGCTTCGCGACCTGGCAGGTCGGCCGCTATGCCGACCGCGAACTCCTGGCCCGGCCTCGCCGATAGATCTTCAGAGCCAGCCGACCGGCCGAGTTCTGCTCCAGGCTCCGCACAATGCCCTCGGCGATCCTTCGGGCCGGGTGGTTCTCCTGGCGCGCGGCGGCTACCTCCGCCAGCAATCTGGCCTCTACCTCGCGCAGGCGGGCGCTCTCGACCAGCAGCGCGCCGATCGCGTCTACCGCAGCGTTGGCCACCAGGCGCGGACGCGGCCGATCCGGGTCGGCAAAGTCGGCGGCCGGCGGGCCGACTAACCAATCGTCGAGGTCACCGATCACTCGGTAGCCTCGAGCGCGAATCTCGTCGACCCAGTGCCGATTCAACTCACTGGCCCAGGGATGTACCTCAGGCGGCAATGCCAGGCGCGGTGAGTCGGCGCGACGCGAGAGCGTCTGATGAGCCAGCAGCTCCCGAACCAGCGGCCGATAGTCGGCCGGTTCCACCATGTTGTTGAACCGGCGATTGATCCTTCGAACGAGCGTGGTCTCGGCGGCGCCCAGGGAGGGGTTCGCTCGCTGAGTTGTCGCCGCCAGGGCGAGGCCGTCCAGACCGAAAGCCCGGCTGAACCTGCGCCACAGCTCCTCAGGCGGCGCACCCGGCCGAGGAACGGTGATCACCTGGACTCGCTCGGGAGGCAGACACTCCGACCAGCGCGCCAGGATCGCGGGCACCTCTTGGACGCTCCAGAACCAGGACGAGACCGCACTGGACCGAGCTGGGTCTTGAATCTGCGCCAAGAAGGCCGCATAACTCAGGGTGCGCCGATGTTTGATGGTTTCTTGCCATTCGGCCGGGATCTGGCGAGCCAGGTCCCGCACGGATATCACCACGTGCACCTCGGCATCCCCCAGACCGTCCAGCGCCCGCCTGATCTGTTCCGGGGTCGCGGCCGCAAAGATCTCGTGGCTGACGATAGTGGTGCCCGGCCAGGTTCGCGCCGAGCCGGCGAGCCGCTCCCACGACCCGACCGCCTCGTGTTCCAAGCCCCCCCACGGCAACCGCATCAGGTTCAGGGCGGCCAGAAAGTGTTCGTCGAATCGCTTGCCGGGGTAGTTGATCCCGGCACTTCTCAGCATCCGCCGGTTCCGGAACAACACGTCCTGAAGGTGAGAGGTACCGGTTTTTGGTGTGCCGACGTGCAGCACAACCCTCCTCATGTCTCCTCCTGGTCCGCTCGCGGTTCGCACGCCACCCTACGATCCGCAGTCCGCCGGCTCACCAACCGTCGCTGCCCAGCAACTCAATCGCGACGTCGAGGGCACCCGCGTCGGTCG
>JBOFLH010000202.1:0-4776 GCA_051657765.1 Nocardioides sp.
ACTCATGCCTCGCCAGACGTGGTCGGCCGCAGCTGGGTTGGCCGTCATGCGCGTATGCGTCTCGGGCAGGCCATGAACGCTGAGCAACACGACACGGACCCCGGTACTGGACAACCAAGCGGCTTCCTCGGCGTCCAAGCGGGTGCCGTTGGTGAATAGCTCCACGTCCAGGCCCGCGTGCGCGGCCTCGGCAATGATGCGCCGGTACTCCGGATGCATTGTCGGCTCACCGCCGGAGAATCGCATCCGTAAGCAATTCTGGGCGCTGGCCTCGGCGATCACCTCGGCCGCGACCTCGACGGGCATGTGCAAAGACGCATTAGTACCCGTGTCGCTGCGACCTCGCCGTCCGTAATCGTCCGGCACCTTCCACACGTTGTAGCAGAAGTCGCAATGCCAGTTGCAGGCACGCGTGAGTTCGACCTCCAGTGCCAGCGGGAATGGCACGTCGACCGCAGCCCACGCCGCCGGTGCACCGCTCTTTCGCTTCGGGTGCGCCGCCGCCGGCGCGTCGAGTCGCGCCCGCCAAAACCCCATCAGATCGCGGGCTAGTACCTCGGGTGAGGCGGCGAATCTTCGGGCCAATGCCCCGACAGGGTCCGCGTCGGTGAACGTAGCCTCGACGAAGGCCACCGCCGAGGCGTTCAAATGGTGCTCCAGACCGTGGCGCCGGTCATAAAGCAGGGCTACCTCCGGCCGGAAGGCGAACCGGCTGGTGAGTTCTTGAGTAGTGACCGGTAAAGCGAGTGTGCTGCTCATTGCGTCCTCGCAAGGTTGTGACTGCTGCCGACACCGACAGGGCGCCGACAGCAGTCACGGGTGGACGTATCTCAGAAACTGCATTGTGGCGGGGTGTTCTCCGTGGTTTCCGCGGTCGGCGGCTCGTAGGCCTCGGCCGTGTCTTCGAGGTTCTCTTTCGGATCCATGAGCAGCGGTCCTCCTTGTCGGTTCCCGATATCACCGTCAGTCGCCACCGGGGATCATGGTGGCGCGATCCTCTTTCTCGATTTTGGATTCTACCGTCAGCCGCCAGCACTGGGAAGTGGTTCAACGCTGGTTGGCGAGACTTCGAGTCCTACTCTCTGCTGGAGTATGAATGGCCGGTGCCGGTCGGCTCGTGAGGTCACGTTCGCCGACGTACGAGTGAGGATCCCGCGCGACCTATAGGCGCACCTGGCCGGGAACGAGCGCTCGGGTGTGTCATCGAGGTGACGAACGCCGAACTTCTGGAAACCGCACCTGCAAGGCGACGAAGTTGCTCTGCCACCTTCGTGGTCTGTCCGACATGGACCGGGCCATGTCGTAGATCGGGGCCGCTCCGCAATGCCCTCCGTGAGTCGTTCACTCGCCGGTGGCGGACGTACGCCCGAGGAATGCGGCGAGTTGGTCGATGGTCGGCGCGTGGTCCGGGACTGTTCGGGCGGGCCCGAATCGGCCGGGCCGCGCTCGGTCGTCGAGTTGGGTGCGCGCGAAGGCGAGTGATTCCTCAGCCACGTCGTCGGGCAATTCGGCAGGTTGCCCGGTCGCCTGTGCGAGGTCCCAGCCGTGTGCGAGCAGGTCGTACAGTCGGATCCGGAGGCGCTCTGCGCCGGTCGCCGAGCCCATCGGCCCGCCGTATTCACGGTCGAGAACCCCGGGGACCGAGAATGCGGACACCAGCGCTGCCGCGCTGGTGCGGTACGCGGCCACCGGGTCGGGCTCGACATGACCGGCCGCCGGTCGCGGTGGCGGACTCTGCCCGGCCGGTAGCGCGCTGAAGATTCGGTTCATGCCGGTCAGGTGATCGACCAGGCGATGCACGGTCCAGTCGGCACACGGCGTCGGTCCCGACCATTGGTCAGGACGTATCCGGTCAATGAGGGCGCCGACCGCGTCGAAGGAGCGAACAAGATCATCGATCAACGCGGCGGGTTGCGGGGACGAACTGGTGTGGTGATGGTTAGTCACTGTGGCCACCTCTGACTAGGTGGCACCTCCGGGCCGAGCTTGGTCAGTCAGCGCCGGAAGGTGCGCAGGCAATCATGGACATTTGTGTCGCACCTCCTTCGACCAGCGTCGGCACCTCACTATCCCACACACCTCGGCCCCGCCGTACTCGCCAGAGCCCTCCAGCAGAGCCTGTCACCATGGCTTGTCGAGTGTGTCACCGATTCCCGAGTGGTACACTCGCGCCATGCCCACCACCCGGCCCCGGCATCAGGTCACCGAGACCCCAGACGTCGCGCGCGCTCTGGATCGTGCCGCCCGGCGCTGGCCCAACGAAACACGCGGCAGGCTGCTGATTCGCCTGGTCCATGCCGGGAGCGATGCGCTAGCTGACGGGCACGCTGAAGAGGCCAGCCGCCGACTGGCGGCCGTCGATGCCACCAGTGGAAAGTACGCCGACGTGTTCGCAGAGGACTACCTGGTCGAGCTTCGCGAGGACTGGCCTGAGTGATCACGCTGGACGCCAGCATGGTGATCGCGCACCTGCAACCACGCGACCCGCACCACGAAGCGGCCACTGCCTATCTCCGTGAACACGTCGAACAGTCGCTGCTCATCCACTCGCTCAACCTCGCCGAGGTGCTCATTGGCGGTGTGAAGGCTGGTCGAGGAGAGGAACTGCTCGACGACCTGCGGGCCATTGGCCTTCGAGTTGCCGAACGACACGACGGTGAATCGCTACGACTCGCCGCCCTTCGCGTGGAAACCGGACTGAAGCTGCCCGACTGTTGCGCATTGCACACAGCCCTGGCTTCCGAGTCGACACTGGCCACCTTCGACGCGCGTCTCGCGGCCGCGGCCCGTGCGCGTCACGTCAAAGTCGCCCCGGCATCCTCTGGCGGAGGCTTGGGGTAGCCGAGCAGGTGCCCCATGGTCAACTCCTGGTTGACAGTCTCGAAGCGTCAACTTAATCTTGACGAGTGGAGGTGGCCGAGTCGGCCCTCAAGCACGGGATCGGCGAGGCTGACATCGGCCATGCGTGGACCAACGCCATCCGGCTCGTGGAGTACGAATACGAAGGTGAGGAGCGACTACTTGTTGTCGGCCCGGATCAACATGGCCGACTGCTGGAGCTGGTGGCGGTTCCTGCTGGTTCGCCAACTCGCATCATTCACGCAGACCGGCTCCGCCCCAAGTTCTTCGACTACCTGAGATGAGGTGAACTGCATGGCAACTCTGAAAACCAATCATGACCACACCGGTCTAGAAGCGCTCGACCCGGCCACTCACCCGGCGCGAGACGCCGCGTCCTTCCGCCGCGTCCTCGCCGCCCGGCGCGGGCTCACCGCAGCAGAACAGGAGCTACGCGAAGCTGTTCGAGCGGCTCGAGAGGCCGGCGACTCCTGGACCGTGATCGGATCGGCTCTCAACATCACCCGACAAGCGGCCCAACAGAGATTCGGCAACACGCCTGACCATAGGGTCGACAGCGCCTGAGGAGACTTCAGATCAATGCCGGCCTGCTCGGCGTCGTTGACGGAGGGCTGGTGGCACTCCTGCCGCCGCGCCGACGCTAGGTCGAGGGGGTCGGGCACACCTTGTCGATGGCCGGCGGGAGATTTGCTCCTGACGTGACGTGAGGTCCTAACGTGACGGGCATGACCGAAACCGTCGCCCCACGCCACTGGGGCATCGGCGATATCGCCCGACGCACCGGCGTCACCGCACGCACCCTGCGCTATTACGAGGAACTCGGCCTCCTGGCTCCGGCCCGCGATACCGGCGGTCGGCGCCGGTACGACCGTGGCATGCTCGACCGGCTCTACCGAATCCGATTGCTCCGAGAGCTCGGCACCCGGGTAGCCGACGTGGACCCCGATGCCGGCGAGTTGCGAGAGCTGACCCGCCGGCACCTGGCCGACCTCGACGCCCGGCTGGCCGACCTCGCCCGGGTTCGGGAACGGGTCCGGGCCGTCGAGGATCGGTTGTTGGTCGGCGACCACCCGGGCGACGAAGCCTTGCTCGATCTGTTGTCGGGCCTGTCGGCCGACGAGCCCGCGTTGACCCGGCGGATCACCTTGCTCGTCTACCGCGACATCGCGGCCGGGCACGCCTACCTCATCGACGTCCTCGGCCTTGCTCCGGGGCCGATCAGCTACGACGGCGATCGGGCTACGCACGGCGAGGTCCACGCCGGGGACGGTGTGGTCTGGCTGCACCGGGAGGCCCCCGAGCACCGGATGGTCTCTCCGCTGACCACCGGCACGGTCACCGCCTCGCTCGCTGTTCTCGTCGACGACGTCGATGCCCACCACGCTCGGGTGGCCGCGACCGGGGCCGCGATCGACTACGAGCCGACCGAAATGCCTTACGGCGTCCGCGAGTACAGCGTGCGCGACATCGAGGGCCACCTCTGGTCGTTCCAGACACCGCTCACCGAACCCGATGAACAGGAGATCTCATGACCGAGTTGACGCCCTACCTCTGCGTCGATGGCGCCCGAGCCGCCATCGACTGGTACGTCTCCGCGCTGGGAGCCGAGGTCACCTACGAGCCGATCATCATGGACGGCGGCCGGGTCGGCCACTGCGAGCTGGCGGTCGGCGAGGCGCGCTGGATGATGTCCGACCCGTTCGACTCGGCCGGGGTGGCCGCCCCCGATCCGGAGCGCGGGTCGGCGGTGTCGCTGCACCTCATGGTCACCGATGTCGATGCCGCCGCCGCCCGTGTCGTCGCGTCCGGGACGCCGATGGTGCGCGGCCCCGAGAACAGTCCGCCCGCCGGGCGAGTAGCGGTCTTCGTCGACCCGTTCGGTCACCGCTGGTTCCTGAACCAACCGACCGAGGGCTG
>JBOFLH010000203.1:0-5999 GCA_051657765.1 Nocardioides sp.
AAGCCATGGGCTACCGCGTCACCCTCGACAACGCATCCTGACAACCCTGACACGAAGACCCACCCCACTCACAGTGAATCTTCGCGTCAGGGACCACTTTCTGGTAGCGGGGGCAGGATTTGAACCTGCGACCTCTGGACCCTCGGCGCGTTGCCAACTCCTTCCGATGGCGCTTGCTGCAGTTTGCTGAAATGTGCAGCTGACCTGCAGGAATAGGTGCCCGCACCTGGCCTCAGGCACTCAATCCGGGTCATGCGATTTGATCGGATTGGACGCGCTGTGACGAGGTTTTCGGGGAATAAACGGGGAACGGTTCGAATCTCGCTGTGCCCCTACGCGGCTCAATCCCTCATCGCCGTCCCCAACACGCCCAGCCGCGTCGAAGAGCAACGCAGGAGAGGCCCCGCCACGCCGGCAGATCGGTCGAGAGTGTCAGCCACGTGGAGCTCACTGTTATCTCGTGGTACTGATGGATGACGAAGTTGCAACTCACGACGGCGAGTGCCCACACACACTCCACGCCCTCCCAGCACCAAAGACACCGAGACGTGACAGCCGATTGCCAGCCTCCCCGAACCTTCATCATCAGCGAGTCCCCGGATTCCTGAAGCTCGCGTCAACCTTTGTGCCCTGCGCAGCACTGCGGCTTGGCCTGTCGTCGCCGGGGCGTCTGTCACGGTTCAGCGTGTGTCCTGGCAAGCTGTGGTGGTGTCTGATGCTGCCGAGTCTTATGACGTGTTTCTCAGTTACAACTGGGACGACCGGAGTCATGTGCTGCCGTTGGTGGAGGCCTTGAAGCGGGAGGGCTTGCGGGTCTTTCGTGACGAGACCGGGATGCGGGATTACGACGATATCGGGCGCGAGATCGTTGCTGCCCTGAATGCGTCGCGGTCGTGGTTGGCGTTCATGACGAAGAGCTTTCCAGACAGCGTCTATTGCCGGTGGGAGGTGCATACGGCGCTGACCAAGGCTTACCGGCTGGATGGGCACACCGAGCGGATCATGACCGTGTTGCATGATGTCGACTTCGATGAGGTTCGACCTCGCCGGCTTACGGGGCTTCGGCTGCCTGCCCGGGGAACGACTCCGGAGGGCTTGGCTGCTTCAGTCGCGGCGAAGGTCGCGGCGTTGGACGGCCGCACGTTCGGTGAGGCACTCGATCCGCCGGCCCTACGTTGGTGGCCGGTCGCGGGTGTGGGTGGCTTCGATTTTCGTGGCCGGGAGGGCTCGCTGTGGGACGTGCACGATGCGCTGCACGCGGCAGAGGACGCCGAGTCACCGGGCCCTGCGGTGGCGCGGGTGGTGGGTGTCGGCGGGATCGGGAAGACGATCCTTGCCGAGGAGTACGCGAGGTCCTTTGCCGCGGATCATCCCGGGGGGGTGTTCGTTTTCCGTGGTTACGGCAGCCACCTTGGTCAGTCTGATCGGCTGATGGGCGTCGCTGGGCTGCACTGCGATCAGGTCCGGGGCCTGGCTTCGGCGGTGTTGGCCCAGGATGTCTCCAGCTTCGAGAACCAGGTTGTGTCTGGGTTACTGGCCAAGCATCTTTCCGAGCTGGGTTCATACCTGTGGATCGTTGACGATGTGCCGGCCGGTCTGGATACGGCCGCGTTCCGCTCACTGCTGGCGCCCACGCCGAACGGGCGCACTCTGGTGACCAGCCGAGATCCGCGTGAGGCACTCGGCGGCCAGATTGTGACCCTGCATGGGTTGGACCGGCTAGGCGCGGTCGGGCTGCTCACCAGCCGACGGATCCCGCGAGGGCGGGCCGAACGAGACGAGGCGGCTGCCCTAGGAGTGACCGATCTCGGTGGCCATCCGCAAGCGCTGGCATTGGCGTCGGCTTTGACGGCCGATGCGGATTTTACCAGCTATGCGGCTCTGCGGACTGACCTCGCCTCTCCCGAGCCGGACAACTTGGAACTGGTTGGGTACCTGCATGGCGAGCTGCCCGGAGGGCACGAACCAAGCATTGCGGCGACTCTGCTCCGCAGCATTGCCAAGGCCGGTCCCCGGGCAAGGGAGATCTTGGAGGTCGCTTCGGTACTTGGCCCGGCGCCGTTGCCAGTCGACCTGGTGGCGAACACCATCGCCAAGGTTGCAAACCTCGCCGAGGACGAGGCGAGTGAACGCACCGAGAGCGGACTGGATGAGGCCACCTTACGGAGCCTCGTCCGACCGGCCGGGCCGTCCTTGTGGGAAGTGCATGCCCTGGTAGCGCGGACCGTGCGGTTCGTCCGGAGGGCCGAGGGCCGGCCAGATGCCGTGCGGGGTGCCGCCGTGCGGGTCTTCACGGCGGAGCTGGATCAGAGCCGTGGCGGATACACTCATCGCGGCCTGGTTGACCTCCTGCCACACGTGCGAGCGCTCGCCGGTGATCTTGCGGAGGAGACCGACTGGCGTGTCTTCAACGAGGCCGCACGAGTCCACATCGAGTCGGGAGACCCACGGCCGGCGCTGAACCTGTATGCCGACCTGCACCAGGCCTGTGAAGCCGCGCTCGGCGAGGATCACGACATCACCCTGTCAACGTTGGCCGGGCTGGGTATCGCCTACGGCGTGCTCGGCGACCACGACACCGCCCTGGCTCTCAAGACCCGTGCCTACCAGGGCCTGACCAAGACACTGGGGGCTGACCATCCGGACGTGTTGACCGCACTGAACAACGTGGCGGTCACTCACGACGACCTCGGCCAATACGAGGCCGCGCTCGAACGGTATCGGCAGGTGTATCGAACACGCCGTCGACTGCTGAGCATCCACCATCGCGACACCCTCGATGCTCTGGCCAATCTCGGTGTCGCCACCGGCCGTTTGGGTCAGCACCGGCTCGCGCTACGGCTCAAGCAGGCCGCCGCTGCTCACCTGAGGGTCTTGGACGGTCCCGACTCGCCTGCCAGCTTGGACGCCCTCAACAACGTAGGGGCCAGTATGGTCGCTCTCGTGCGTCTCGATGAGGCGCACGACATCTTTGCTCAGGTTGTCGAAGGCCGGCGGAATGTGCTGGGAGAACACCATCCCGACACACTCTCGGCCCGGGAGAACCTCGTCCTTGCCGCCCCGAGACTGGACCGCGCCGTCTTGGGCGACATCTACGCTGCTCGGGTCACCGGCCAAGGCCCCGAGCACCCCGACACCATCAGAACCCTGCGGAACCTCGTGTGCGAGAGAACCGACGGCCGTGACAGATCGGCGTTCGAACCAGTAGCGGTTCCGACGTCGGAGATTCTGGTGGGTCGGCCGCGGCTAGACACCTGGGACGTCGACCTGCGGATCGCGATCTTCACCGCGACAACGGCCATGCATCAAGACCATGTCGATGCCGATGGCCCCGACCATCCCGACACGCTGCGTGCCCTGTGCCGACTCGCACACGCCACCGCGCTGCTCGATCAGCTGGACGCACAACTCGACAATGCCGCGGTGCTGGCCGCCGATGCCGCTGAGGGGCTAGCCGATGAACTCGGCGCCAATCATCCTGACGCGGCGCTCGCCGCAGCCGTGCACGTCTGGATCTCCGACTGCCTGGAGTATCGCGACGACCCATAGAGCGAATAGCAGGGGGGACTCCCTCCTGCGTCTCCCAGTGTGGTTGGAGAGTGTCGTCAATCGGGTGTAGTGGTCACCAGCGGAGCTGGCAGCCACCGGTTGACGTGCTCGACCTGTATCAGGTCGAGGTCTGCTGCCGCCCGACGGTGGTGGCGCGCAAGCGCTTCCCGGCCATTGGCCGTCTCGGCGGCCGCGCGGCCGAGGTGTGCGCGCGCCTGCTCATGCCGATTCCCGCACCGCCGAGCAAGCGTGAGTGCCCGAGAGTGACACGACAACGAAGTGGCTGTGTCACCGGTTCCCAGCATGACCTCTCCTAGGCAATTCAGCGCGGTTGCCGCGTCGAGCCAGAGGCCCAAGCGAGTCATGGCCACTACAGAAGACCGCAGATGCTCGACCGCTTGGTCTCGACGGCCTAGCGCGAGTTCGGTCAGCGCTCTGTCTCGCATGGCGACGGCTGCATTGCGTTCCGCTCCAGTTGATCCATAGAACGCCTGCGCGGTGGCCTGGGCAGCCACCGCCGCCAGATAGTTGCCGCGGCGATGGTCGACCCAGGACTGGTCGTTGCGGACGGTGTGCTGCCCGTAACGGTCGCCGATTTCGGTGAACAGCTCAAAGGCATCAGAAAACGCCGCGTCCGCCTCGTCGAGCCGGTCCAGTCGGACCAGAGCGCGCCCGAGGTTGTCCAGCATCGTTGCTTGCGCCCACACATCGCCGCATGCATAGGCGGCGGTCAGCCCCACGGAATGGATGCCGACCAATGCGTCCCACGACCGAGACCAGAACAGGTATCCGCGAAGCGCATAAGCCAACTGCCAGGCCTTTTGGTGCTGGCCGTGCGCGACGCAGGCCCGGCTCATCGCGGCCACGTTCAGCGACTCGCCCGCCAGCCAGGTAGACGCCTCGACCGTGTCAACGAACGCCAGGTCCCCTAGAGAGCCCCGGCGGCGCTCCGCTGGTCGCCGCGGTCTGTGGCGGCGTGGAATGAGCACAGTGTCCGCCGTGGTCACGGCCTTGAGGTAGTAGGAGGCCAGACTGGCCACGGCCGTGTCTTGATCTGACCGACCCAGATCGCGCGCCGCTACCCGGTTGGCGAACAACCGCACCAGGTCGTGGAACCCGTACCGGCCTCCCGCCTGGGACTGGAGCAGACCGACGTCCACCAAGTATTCAAGATCCCGCTCGGCGGATCGTGACGCCCGACCGGCCAGCGCAGCCCCAGCCGCCGCGCTGATGTCGACGCCACCAGGCAACACCAGCAGTCCGAACATCGTTCGAAGCGTCTTCGGTAGCCCACGGTAAGCGTGATCGAACACCGCGGCTGCTGCACGCTCGCCGTCATCGAGTTCTACGAGGCGACCGGTTTCGTCAGATAGGCGGTCGGCCAGCTCCGCGACCGACAACCCCGAACCACCCCGACAGCGGGCCGCAGCGATCCGAATCGCCAACGGCAACCCACCACACTGTCGAACCACTTCCAGAGTCGGCCCATACTCAGGTCCGGCCATGTCGGCGCCGCCGAGCTTGTCGCTGCCGACCGTCCGAGTGAAGAGAGCAACGGCATCGGCTGACGGCAATGGAGCAAGGGCAACGTGGGATGCCTCATCGAGGGCAGAAAGCCGCCGACGGCTGGTCACCACGACCGCACACCCGCCAGCGCCTGGAGCTAGGCCATTGACTTGACTTGCAGATGCCGCGTTGTCCAAGACAATCAGCATCCGCCGGCGCGCGAGAAGCCCACGCCACTGTGCGGCGCGCCCGCTCAGATCCGCCGCAATCTCTTGACCATCGACGCCGGCCTGCCGCAACAGTGCATCCAGCGCCACCGCGACCGGTAGACCGACCTCGTGGCCACTGAGGTCGAGGAAGACACAGCCATCGGGAAACCACTCCCTGACCCGGTGTGCCACCTCGAGCGACAGTGCGGTCTTGCCGACTCCGGGCATCCCATGTACGACCACCAGCCTCTGGCCCTCCGCACCACCTTCGGTGCCAACGGCAGTAAGAAGACTGCTCACCTCACGGAGCTCGACAGCTCTGCCACTGAAGTGGCGGGTGACCGCAGGCACCGTCCACACCACCCGGGCACCAGCAGCAGCGACACGGCTACCACCCGGAGCGCGGGGCGGCACCAACTCGACCAGACGCCCACCCATGCCCAGGGCGTCGTCACAACGTCGGGCCAACGACGGGTTCGCCCGCGACGAACCCGTCTCGACCTTACTGAGATACCCCCGGCTGTAATGCACCACTTCCGCGAGCCCGGTCAGCGAAAGGCCACGCGCGATCCGCGCCTCACGCAACACCGCCCCAAACCGTCTACCGTCGCCTGTTTCCACCTCGACTGGGCAACAGGAAACACCTTCCCCGTCCCCCACAGACCCCGAGAACCTAGTCACGTGGCAAACCCTCCCCGTCTGGTGAACTCGCCAACGACTCAAGCACCGTATGGG
>JBOFLH010000204.1:0-11301 GCA_051657765.1 Nocardioides sp.
GAGCTGCCCGCGCGATGTCTAGGTCGAGTCGGCAGGCGGCCTGCCGCGTGGACGCATCCGACCGATATCGTCCGGTAGCCGACCGGCCTGGTGGAGCGCTCGCCGGAGCAGGAACTCGATCTGCGCGTTCGTGCTGCGCAGCTCATCGTTGGCCCAGCGCGCAAGAGCGTCGTGGACGGCCGGGTCCAGGCGCAGCAGGAGGCTCTTCCGGTTGGTAGGCATGGGCTAGGTGGGTGCCGTCACTTGGCCACCGTCTAGTAGAGACTGCCGGCGTTGACCACGGGCTGGGCGTCACGATCCCCGCAGAGGACAACCAGCAGGTTGCTCACCATGGTGGCTTTACGTTCCTCGTCGAGCTCCACGACCTCGTGCTCGGTCAGCCGGGCCAGTGCCTGCTCCACCATGCCAACCGCTCCTTCGACGATCTGCTGGCGAGCGGCGACGACGGCGCCGGCCTGTTGTCGCCGCAGCATTGCCTGAGCGATTTCGGGGGCATAGGCAAGTCGGGTAAGTCGCGCCTCGACCACGTGTACACCGGCCGCGGCGACGCGGATGCCGATCTCTTCGGCCAGTTGCGCGGTGACGTGCTCGGCGTTCTCCAGCAGGGATGGCGTCCCGTCTCCGTGATCGTCGTACGGATAGCGGCTGGCGACGTGGCGAAGGGCCGAGTCGGCTTGAATGTCAACGAACTCCACGAAGTCGTCCACCTCGAAGGTGGCCTGCGCGGTGTCCGCGACTTGCCAGACCACGACGGCCGCGATCTGCACCGGGTTGCCACGCAGGTCGTTGACCTTCAGGGTTTCGGTCTGGTGATTGCGGATCCGAGTCGAGATCTTTCGGCGGCTGGTCAACGGGTTGACCCACCACAACCCTTGGGCACGAACCGTGCCGACGTACTTTCCGAACAGCTGCAACACCCTCGCTTCGCCGGGCGCGACGGTCGTGAGACCGGCGACCAGGAGCAGGCTCGCCAGGGCGAGTATGCCGCCGAGTGTCATCAGGGTGACCTCACCGGACCCGAACGCGCGGGTAGCCGCGTCGTCCGAGCCGACTTGGAACACCGGCCGCAGAAGCAGCGCCAGGCCACCCAGCACGGTCGCGCTGAGGCCGATCACCATTGGTAGTCCCGCGAGACCGAAGGCGATTCGTTCGGTCACTGTGGGCTTCGGCAGTTGGACGTCGAGTTCGGCGGTGCTCATCTGGGACTCCTCTTGGTCGGCTCCGACTAACAACAATATGATATCACATTGATATGTAGTGAGTCGACGGTAGCCGCCAGGTCACTGACTGACAGCCTGTTCGTAGGATCGACGGATCAGGTGCGCCAAGGTCGGCTGATCCACATCGGCGAGCCGTTTGAGGTAGAGGCACGACTTGCCGGTGGTATGCGGGCCCAGTCGGTCCAGCTCATCGGCGTACGCTTCGAAGCCGTCGGTCAAATAGACGGTGCAGGCCGCGGCTCGTGGCGCGAAGCCGACTGCCATCCACTCGCCAGCGCGACCACTGGCATAGGAGTAGCGCACCGTCCCGAAACCAACGATCCCGGTGCCCCACAGCACAGGAGGCTGTCCGGTGACCTGACCCATCAGCTCGCACAACGCGCGGGCGTCGGCTCGACGGGCCGGGTTCGCAACCGCGTCCAGAAGGGCCTCGACATCACCGTCGTTTGCTTGCGTCTTGTTAGTTGCCATGTCACGAGTGTGCCAGTCGACAAAGTCCCCGGCGAGGCGTCACAAAATCCCGGCGAGGCGTCACAAAGTCCGGCCTTCTAGCCGGCCCATTCTGGGTCGGCGGCGGTGAGGAAGGCCGGACTGACCGTGCCCGGCTCCGGTCGGGGTGAGGTCCGACTCGCCGCCGGATGTGCGACATAGCGCCGTTGGTTTAGCACCGCCCGGAGGGACTCGACAAAGGACGCGGGTCCCCCGGGTGGGGGACCGACCAGGCTGTCCAGATCCTGTTCGCCACACACCACCTCATGCAGCAAGCTGCCGATCAGTGGCTTGGCGATCCCCGTCGGCACCGGCGTCACCAAGCCCACCCAGTGCGAGGCGAGTCGAGGCGTGAGTACCGGGATAGTCTGGATCCACGGTTGCCTGAGGCCGGCCTCGGCGGCATAGGTGGTGATCATCTGGCGGTAGGTGATGACGTCCGGCCCCCCGATATCGAAGGTACGGTTAGCCTCGGGCGGCAATGAGCCGGCTGCTACCAGATAGTGCAGCACGTCGCTGATCGCGATGGGCTGAATCCGGTTCTCCAACCACTTCGGTGCCACCATCACCGGCAACCGTTGGGTCAGGTGCCGAAGCATCTCGAACGACGCGGAACCCGACCCGATGATGGTTGCCGCCTGGAGAACCGCGGTCGGCACTCCTGAGGCCAACAACACCTCGCCCACCTCGACCCGCGACGCCAGGTGGTCGCTGAGCGCGGTGTCCGGATGCAGGCCAGACAGATAGACGATCCGGCCCACCGACGCTGCTCGAGCAGCTTCGGCGAAGTCTCGGGCTAGCTGACGGTCTCGGGCCATGAAGTCGCCTTTGCCGTCCATGGAATGCAGCAGGTAGAAGGCGACCTCGACGCCATCGCACGCCCGTCGAAGGTTGGCCGGCACGGTTGCGTCACCATGCACGATGTCGGCGTGCGCGGCCCACGGGCGCGCTGCGAGCCGGTCCGGGTTCCGCGACAGCACGCGCACCTGCCACCCACCGGCGACGAGTTCGGGCGCCAGACGCGATCCGATGTATCCAGTGGCACCGGTGACCAAAACTCGGCGGGGCGCGATATCGGCCGGACTCATGTGACGACCTGAATCAGCGCGGGCAGGGCGAACAGCATCGAAAGCGACCACATCACATGAGTCACCATCGGGCCGAGGATGCCACCGGTGACTCGGCGTTGCAGACCTACCAGCAGACCGAGGATGATCGCGGCCAGCACCAGCATCGGGATGCCGGTGGTGGCGGTGGTGAGGCCGTAGAGACCGGTGGTCCACAGAACCGGATAGCGCTCGCCGATACCGGCATACAACGCGCCCCGGAAGAACAGTTCCTCTGCCAGACCGTTGATCAAGGTGATGCCGGCGACCAACGGCAGCGACGCGAACCGTGCGTGGTCCAGCACCGAATCGACCTGATCTCGAAGCGCCGGCACCTGGACCGCGGCGCTGACGATCGCGCACGCTATGACGGCCGCTAGCAGACCGAGCGCGATCGGCTGGACGATTGGACGCGCATGTTTGGTGCCGGCTCGGGTGTGCGCCCACCCCAAGTGCAGCGGTCCGGAAACGAAAGCTCCGGTCGTCCACACGGCCGCGAGCAGCATCGTCGAGAGGTAGAAGCGATTGTCGCCGGGCTTGAGATTGAGCGAGACGCCCAACAGGGATGCGCCGATGATCAGGGTGATCGTGACCACCAGGCGACGACGCCGAAATGCCGCGTCGCTCTCCCGGTGGTCCCGGGGCACGGGTTCGATCAACGTGGCGCGAAAGAAGCGACCTATCTCTTCCATGGCTGGTCAGCCGGCCGCGGTGGCTGCTGCCGGCGCGTTGTCCGGCTGGTCCTGGTTATCGCCGACCTTGCGGGGCCACCAGAACCGGTCGCCAAGGGTGAAGGCAATGGCCGGTACCAGCACGGTCCGGACGATCAGAGTGTCTAACAGAACACCAAGGCAGATAACCGCGCCGAGCTGGGCAAGAACCACTAAAGGCAGCACGCCGAGCACCGCGAAGACCGCGGCCAGCAAGATGCCGGCGCTGGTGATCACGCCACCCGTGGCGGTAAGCCCACGCAGCATTCCCTCCTTCGGGCCACGACCACGGGCCTCCTCGGCCGCTCGGCTGACCAGGAAGATGTTGTAGTCCACGCCTAGCGCGACGCCGAACAGGAACGCCAGTAGCGGCACACCGACATCGAGGCGTTCGAACCCGAAGACTCCCACGAACAGCCACCAGGCCACGCCCAAGCTGGCGAAGAAGGTGCCGACGACGGTCGAAACCAAGATGATCGGCGCGACGACCGAGCGAAGCAAGACCATCAATGCCAGGAGGACAAGCACCAAGATCAGCGGGATAATCACCTCCCGGTCGCGAGCGGCGGCGTCGGCGGCGTCAAGGTCGCTGGCCTCGGTCCCGCCGACCCAGGTGTTGTCATAGGACGCGAGTTCGGTGCGCAGGTCGCGAATCGACCGCTTCGCTGCGGCGCTGCCGGGCTCGGCCTCGAGCACCACCTCGATCCGGGTCAGGAGGCCGTCAGAAGCGGCTGACGGTGCGCCGGTCGATTGCGAGACCGTCGGTCGTGCCGAGGTCACCCCCGGTACTGTGCCAGCAGCCGTGGCGACCAGATCGGCAGGTGCCCGAGTCAGCACCACGGTGGGGTCGGCGGCGCCGGCTGGGAAGGATTCGGCGAGCCGCTCCGAGGCGACGATCGCTTCCGGCTTGTCCAGGAACTGTTCCGAGCCCGACAGACCCGACTTGATCTGAAGGACTCCACTGGACAAGGCGGCCAACAAGACAATGGTGAGTACGACGAACGCGCCCGGGCGGGTGGCAACAGTGCCGCCGATTCGCCGCCATACCGATCGACTCTCGACCAGGGGCGGCTGGCCGACGCGTGGGGTGAGTGGCCAGAAGATCCATCGCCCGCATAGGACCAGAAATGCTGGCAGCAGGGTCAACACAAAGGCGGCCGCGACGAGTACGCCCACCGCGCACGCCAAGCCGAGACCCCGGGTTGTCGGGATCACCGACAGCAGCAGGGTAAGCAGCCCGAGGAACACCGTAGTCGAGCTGGCGAGTACAGCTTCGGCGGTGCCGCGCAGGGCTGTGCGCATGGCGTCGTACCTGTTCTCGAAGGCCTTGAGTTCGTCCCGATAACGGGATATCAACAGCAGTGCGTAGTCGGTGCCGGCGCCGAACACGAGCACCGACAAGATGCCAATGGTGGAGTCGTCCCAGGGCACGTCGAAGGCAGCCAGGGTCCGGGTCGCCAATACCGCGGCGACCTGATCCCCTAGAACCACCACCATCAGGGGCACCAGCCACAGCAACGGGCTCCGATAGGTGATCAGCAGCAAGAGGGCGACCACCGCTGCCGTTGCCAGCAACAGGCGGAAGTTGGCTCCGTCGAACACTGCGGCGAGGTCAGCCTGAACTGCGGCCGGACCGGTGACCTGAGCGGTGACGCCGGCCGGGAGGTCGTCTTGGATGTCGTCTCTGATGTCGGTCACGGTGTCGGCGATCTCCACCGCGCCGGCAACAGTCACCGGCACGACGCCGTATGCCGCCGTGCCGTCGTCAGAGACAGTCAGTCCGGGCGGCCCCGCGGGCGGAGCGTCGCCGGGCAGCAGGTCGGTGAAGCTCTTGTTTAGCGTGCCCAGGGTTGCCTCGTCCAGGGGATCGTCGGCACTGAACAAGACGACCGCGGCGCTTCCTTGGTCCTGGGGCAGGTCTTTGGTCAGCGTGTCCACAGTGGTGCTGTCGGCCGCTTCGGGCAGCGAGTCGGTCGAACTTGGCGTGCGTTCGGCTTTGCCAAGGCCGACCAGGAGAAGCAGGCCGATAGCGACCACGATCAGTGCGACTGCCCAAGATCGCCGGGGGTGGACGATAACGTTCACTGGCTGGCTCGCATTCACTCTCGGCAACGTGGCGGACTAGAGTTGCTTATTCGGAACAGATTGTTCAGAAGGTTACATAGATAGTTAATAAAACAATGTCGGACCCCCCTGAACACCAGCGCGTCACGCAGAGCGCCTCCATGCAGTCGTTGCGCGAGCTTGTCTCGTTGGCTGCTCACGTCGGTCCAGCGGTGGCCAAGCGTGCCCAGCTGAGTCACTCCGAGCTGGACGCGCTCGAGGTGTTGATGGAGCACGACCTCGGTCCGGTCGAACTGTCGAGGAGGTTGGGCGTGACCTCGGCTGCCGCCTCGGGAATCGTAGATCGCTTGGAAGCCAGGGGCCACGTCAATCGCGAGCCACACCATCTGGATGGCCGGCGGGTTAGCGTGGTGATGACCGAGTCCGCCCGGCGTGAGGTGATCGGGCATTTGATGCCGATGTTCAGCGCACTCAGCGAACTCGACAACCGGCTGACCGGCGCCGAGCGCGCGGTCATTGATCGGTTTCTCCGCGAGGCGATCGCCGCGATCCGCCGCCTGCTCTAAGGTTCCCAGCGCTCAGCAGCCCGGCGGCGGCGGCAAGGCCCAGAGCGCTACGCGGCGAATAGGCCGCGCGCCACAGTCCGCCGTGGATGGCTTGGTTCGCCTCAGCCTGCCAGGGGTGATCCCAGGCGCGATTCGCCGCGTGCAGATCGTGCACCAGCAGGGCCGCCATCAGCCCCCGGGTGGTCTCCGGCTCGAACACCTGCACACCGAATAGTCGAGCGCCGGCATATGCCGCGGCCAGCGCGCGGTTCTTGGTCACCGACCGAGTGCGGGTGGGCGGCGCGACGTTCAACGATACCGTTCGTCCGGCGGCTCGTTCGATGGTCGCCCGCCAGCGTTGGATCCGTTTGGCCAGGGCATAGTTCGGCCCTTGCTGCAACACCAGAGCGTCGTGAATCCAGAGGCCACCTCCTAACGCTGAACCCGACGTCGAGCTAGTCGCCGGGTAGTTGGGGCTCAGCAGGCGGCCCCCGCTGAGCAACCCCAGCGTGGCACCGAGACCACGTGCGACCGCCCCACGGTTCCGATGTGCCCGAACCGCGGCCTGAGCCGCCTCGGGCGACACCGCAAATACGTCGGTCGGCGTCGCCAGGAACGCCAAGGCGAGGTCGCGGCCGGCATGGCGCAGCCCTTCGGCCAGCAGGTCGCTGGCCGTCGAGGCCGTCACATGGGCGGCGCCATCGGCATAGACGTAACTACCGAGTACCAGTCGTTGGCTCAGTGAACCCACCCAGCCGAGCGCCGCCGGCAGATCGGTCACCAGGTCGACCCCGGCTCGCTCGGTCCAGGAAAGGAAGCCTGGGCTGGTCGGCACGAGCAGCGTGCCGGCCGATCGTTTCGCCGCCTCACCGAGTCGCCTCCAGACGTCCGGTCGCGGCAGGTCAATCGCGGCCACCGTCGCGCCCCAACTCAACAAGCACGGTAGCGGGCTGAGCTCGGCGGCGGCGCCGAGGCAGACAACCGTCCGCCCTGACAACGACAACCACTCCGGGTGGCGCGCCACCACACTGATCGCCTCCGCGGCCGACGGCTCTAGCGCGCCCGATCGCGTCCAGGCGTCCAGCTGGGCAAGCAAGTCCCGTCCGCGCAATCTCCGCTCGTTCACCACGATGGTGAGCTCGGGATCCGCCGGCGCGGTGCCGGCGATGCGCTCGGTGACCAGAACGCCGCCGGCCCGTGAAGTCCCGATGGCGTCGAGTGCGCGCTCCGCACCGTCACTCTCCCGCCACCGCATACTCCGGCGCAACTGTGCCAGGCCGTGTTCGGCTATCGCTTCGGCGTCTCGAGCCGAACCCAGTCCGGACTCGACGAGTTGGCGAAAGTGCCCGGCGTACTGCTTCCGCCAGCTCACCACAGCATCCACGGCCGCTACGGGTGCCCCAGCCGGGTCGACGGCGGCAAGCCCGGCGCGCACCACGGCTCGGCCTACCGCACTGGTGCTGCGCGATCGGCCCATCTCAGGGAACACCACCCCCCTGGGGCCGTGAGGCCGATCAGGGTCATCGGGACGCCGCACCTCACCAATGTTAGGCCCACTACCGCGGAGCGGGCCCGGTCAGCTGATGCCTAACGCGACCGTCAACTCCAGCACGGTTCGCGGGTCGCTCAGACTCTCGCCATACAGCGAACGCAGCTGAGCCATCCGATAGCGCACCGTTTGGGGGTGGACGAACACCGCAGCGGCAATCTCATCTCGTCGCCCGTGGTGCAGCAACCAGGCTCGCAGGGTGTCGGTGAGTTTGTCCGCAGCCGCCGGTTTAAGGGCGGCGATCGGAGCGAGGGCCTGGCTGCGCAGGTCGGCAAGAGCCCCAGGATCCGCGCTCAGCACGAGTTCGACCAGGTGCCGATCGGTGTCTACCGGGCTCGACCCGTGGCGAAGCGGTAACGCGCGCAGCGCCCGTTCGTAGGACAGGTGGGCGTCGCGCCACGGTCTCGCCGGCCCGACGACCGCCGAGCGGTCCGCGAGGCTCCGCAGGAGACTTCCGCGGGACCTGTCGTGCGCATTGGCAACCAGGAGCACTCCCAGGCCGTCGTCGAGAGTGCCGAGGTCGTCGATCGGCGCGAGCGTTCGGGGGTCCGCGGCAGCCAGCACGGATCTCACTTGGGCCTTGGGCAGGATGACCGCGGTGAGGGTGGTGGGTGGCGCCCACTCGGCTCGCTCAGCGGCCGACATCAGGACATCGGCCGGTGCGCCACGCACCAGGGCGAGCGCCAGTCGCTGCATTTCCTGCTCTCGCAGCCGGCCGCTGCTGGCCATCTCGTCGGTGTGGCCGGCCACGCTGGCCGCGGACAGCTCGTCGATGTAGGCGAAAACCAGCTCGGCGAACGCGGCCAGGGTCTGAGTCGGCACCTGTTCGCGGACCGCGGTGGTGGAGAGTTCCCGCCAAGCCACCCGGGCGCCGACTCGATAGGCCGCCAGCAGGGCGTCGGCCGATCGTCCGTTGCGCGCCTCGCCGCGCCCCAGTTCGTAGGCACCCTCGAGGGCCGGCGATTGTGGAGTCCCTGGGTCGTCTCGTGGTCCACGGGTGGCCAGTCGCAAGAAGCCGCCGAGCGCCATCTGGACAGCCGTCTCGATGTTGGCGCCCATCCTGCCACTCAGCGCCCCTGCGTATGCCGGGACCTCGGCCATGATCGCGGTGATCGTGTGCCCGGCCACCTCGCGGAGTTGCTCGCCGAGCAGATTGGCGAGCGCCGGCTCCAGTCGGAGACTCTCCGGTCCGTTGTTGTTTGATGGTGCGGCCATCGGTTGGGTGCTCATTGTTTTCTCCGAACAAAGGAGGTGAGAAGATTCACTCGACGCGGGCATGAATCTACCCTGATGTACAACGCACAGTAGTAAAGGTGAGCCTGACATCCGATCGTCCGTCGGCGTCGCTGCCGCCACCGGGAGGTGCCGGCACCGACGCTGGGTCCAGGCCGACGTCACTTCGTTCGCGAATCATGCGATACGCCGAGGCGGCAACCACGCCGCTTCTTCCAGCCGACTTCCTCGACCTGTTCCGCCCGCTTCGTGCCGGCGCCGACCTCCGTGGACGCATCCTCAGCGTCATCCCTGAGACCTCGGACGCAGCCACCGTGGTGATCCAGCCAGGCGCCGACTGGGCCGGTCACATCCCTGGGCAGTTTCTCCGTATCGGCGTCGACGTCGACGGCATTCGCCAGTGGCGGGCCTACTCGCTTACGCACGGGCCACGCCGGGACCGGCGTATCTCGATCACGGTCAAGGCCGTCCCGGACGGCCTGGTCAGCACCTACCTCGTCCGATCTGCACGGCCCGGTACCCTGGTTCACCTGGAGCAGGCGGCCGGCCACTTCGTGTTGCCGCACGGCGGCAGGTTGTTGTTCGTGACCGCTGGCTCGGGGATCACTCCCGTCATCGGCATGTTGCGCAACCTTTTTCCGACAACCAACTCGGGAGTGGTTCGGACCCTGCGCGGCGCAAGGTACCAGATAGTGGTGGTGCATGTTGCCCCCACCGAGCCCGACTCGATCTTCTTGCGTGACCTGCAGGCGCTGGACGCCGCCGGAGCAATCAAACTGATCGCGCGCTACGACGACGTCCACGGCGTGCTCCAGGTCGACCAGCTCGAACACCTGGTGCCTGATCTGGCCCGGCGAACGACATTCGCGTGCGGGCCGGCTGGCCTCCTCGCGGCGCTCGAATCGCATCACCGAGCACGCGATCTCCCGTTGTTCACCGAGCAGTTCCGCACCAACCGCATCGTTGCCGGAGAGGGCGGCACGATCTCGTTCACCACAAACGACACCTCGGTCGTCGCGCCAGGGTCCACATCGATTCTGGACGTGGCCGAGCAGGCCGGCGTGCTGATGCCGAGTGGCTGCCGGATGGGCATCTGCTTCGGCTGCGTAGTGCCGTTGCGTGAGGGCGCGGTTCGTGACTTGCGTAACGGCGAGATCACCATCGCCACCCCGGGCGACGGTGTCGCCATCCAAACCTGCATCTCAGCCGCCGCCGGCGACTGCCGTCTCGACCACTAGCCGACCACTGGTCGCGCGCCTCGGACCAGCACCGAAAGGAAACTCTCATGACCGCGATTCAGAAAAAGACCGACAACCCCATCGCTCACCTCACCGCCGAGGACATCGAGGAGCTCGGACGCGAGCTGGATGATATCCGGCAGCAGTTCCTCGATGTGCGCGGTGCCTCCGACGCCGCCTACATCCGCACCGTGATCAAGTCCCAGCGCTATCTGGAGTTGGGCTCGCGCGCGGTGCTGTTGTTCTCGTTGTTCCCGCCTGCCTGGTTGCTTGGAACGGCGGGCCTGAGCGTCGCCAAGATCCTGGAGAACATGGAGATCGGGCACAACGTGTTGCACGGCCAATGGGACTGGATGCGCGACCCCAAAATCCACTCGACGACTTGGGAGTGGGACTCGGCGACGCCCGCCGCGCAGTGGAAGCACTCCCACAACGAGTTGCATCACAACTACACCAACGTAATCGGCAAGGACAACGACCTCGGCTACGGCATCTTCCGCGCAGACGAGGACCAGACGTGGCATCCGATGCACCTGGGGCAGCCGATCTGGAACCTGATCAACGCCGTGGTCTTCGAATACGGCATCGCGGCCTACGACATGGAACTCGGAGCCATGATCAAGAAGAAGCGACTCGACGACCCGGCGTTCCGCGAACGCCTGCGGGTCGTGTTGACCAAGGTTCGCAAGCAGGCGACCAAGGACTATCTGGTCCACCCGTTGCTCTCCGGTCCTTCGTTCTTCCACACGCTGGGCGCGAATGTAGTCGCCAACGTGGTGCGCAATGTGTGGGCCCACTCGGTCATCATGTGTGGCCACTTCCCTGAGGGGGTCGAGACGTTCGAGAAGCGGTCGATCGAGGGCGAGACCAAGGGTGAATGGTATGTCCGGCAGATGCTGGGCTCGGCCAACATCTCCGGGTCCAAGCTCACCCACATCATGACCGGCAATCTGTCCCACCAGATCGAGCACCATCTGTTCCCGGACCTGCCGTCGAACCGCTACGCCGAGATCGCCCCATTGGTACGGGCGCTCTTCGAGAAGTACGACCTGACCTATTGCGCCCGCCCGCTGATTCCCCAGGTCTACTCGGCCTGGCACCGGGTGTTCCGGCTGTCGCTGCCCAACGGCTGGCTGGACACGACCAC
>JBOFLH010000205.1:0-6927 GCA_051657765.1 Nocardioides sp.
AACCGCGATCGGATTCTCTGCGGTATCGATGTCGGGCTGGAGAGTCTCGGTCAAACTTCGCTGAAGGGCGCTACGAATTTGACTCTGTACCATCGATAGAGCAAGCCGATCATCGGAAAGAGCCGGTTTCACGATGAAGGCCATGAGGAAGGCATCTTGTACCGTAGACGCCATTGAACCGTCAATTGAGAACCGCACTGATACAATATGGCCTGTCTCCGGGGCTGTGACATGCACTCCGCGCCTAAGGGCCTCCAAGACTTTCGCCATTAGATCGGCTTTGTCTGGCAGGAAAATGGATACGATGTAGCGAGGTCCGGCAGCGAACGGACGCTCGCGCCGAAACGGTGCACGAGCCAGCGTTACGGGCCGGGCTGCGACATCGGGCACGCTCTCTGTCACCTTAGCCACGATCTGGAAGTTCATAGATGAGCCCTTCGAAGACTGCTGCGGCGCAGATAGGATAGAACGGTTGGGGCGAAGCCAAGCCAGACCAGCACGCCTGCAGCCAGGCAGATTCCTGCGCACGTGGCAGAAGCGATACTTGCCTGCCGGAGCGACCGACCGATTGCGATGAGAGTAACTGGCACGATGGGCAGTGTAAAGACCAGACTTAGGAGCGCGAAGACTCCGGACCGCGCACTCGATCCGAGCCGCGACCTGGGTCGGCTTTGGAAGAACTGACTGTATAGCGCTGCAGGGAATAGCAGAAGCAGCGCTACGAGAACCTCACGCAGGTCGTCCGGGTCGCGCTGCGGAAATGTCGTTCTTAACCAGGTTCCAGAATCCCAGCCGCCAAGCCAGCTCAGGTCCGTGAGAGCAACTGAAGCAAGGACTAGACTGAGGAAGATAAGTAAAAGGCTTGATCGTTTGCCCCGAACATTCTGGTCCTTTGGCGTAGTGTATGGAAGTGCAATCTCATTGCACGACAGTCGTTGCTGTGAGCCTGCAATGACTGCAGTTAAGGCGTGAGGCTCTATGCTCGCTTCCTGAACTTGGGCAGGAAAGAAGAATTGTGGATGCGTATTCGCGAGAATCTCTATTAGCTTCCCAGACCGTTCGCGCAATTGATCCGTGGCCATAGTTTGCGGATTTTTCTTATTCCATTCCTCAATCCGGGTTCTAAGCTCGACCAGCTCACGCTTCCAAGGGGTCGGGACGAGTTTCTTCCGCCGGAGAGTCGGTGAAGCGAGCAGTCTCGTCTGATCCTCTTGGGCTGTTAAAATACTACTTAGGATGCCATGAGCCGAATGGTAGGCCGTGCCTAGGTTGGTAATAAGCATGTTCAGGTCTGCGCGGTCTGCGCGGTTTGCATCGCTTCCATTGAGCGGGAGTCGTGAAAGAACCTCATTTAGAATACTTAGCTCGGGCTGCCAGTGAACTACTCGAGCCTTTAAGAGTGTGACGTCGATCGTGGCCAACTCAGGGAAATTAATTGATATTGGCAGCACCGCGCCAGGAGGATCTCCGAATTCAAGCTTCGCGACACTCACGGGAAGGAGTTGGCGCCAACTGAGAAGATTTCGGCCACGCGTTCGGAAGCGCGATTTCGCCTCAATGGAGATTACTGGAAAGTGCGTGTACTCATCTTTTGTGAGTGCGAGCGCCAAGAAGGCCTTGATGCCTTCTTCAGAATGGTCTGGCTTTTGATCTTGCGCACGCAGCGCTAGAGGTGATATCGGGGTTATCGTGCGCCGGTGCCCGACGGCTTCAACTGACACGGTCACGCTTCCCAAGTATCCCGGGCTGGAAACTGGGACCAGCTCGACCGGATTTTCAAGTTTGAGGCCCGTGACAATTTGCTCAGAGTCTAGAGCTATCGTACGCCTAACGGTGAACTGTAGGTCGTCACCTAGGGCGATATCGCTCTTGGCATGCTCGTACGCGCCGAGATCGCTACCAGGGGGCTCGTCGAGGAGGGTGCGGCAGTGGGTCCAATAGTCACCGAACATGTTTCGGGGGGCAGGTGCTCCGGGGGGGTTGAGCATGCCTAGGGATGCTAGTGGGGAAGCCATCGGACCGCAGGTGAATGAGCCAAGTTCTGAGATCGTGGCAGTGGAAATCACAGTACGGTTGGAGTCCGCGTCCGGGTCGTCCGGAAGTGCGTCGACTGGGGAGTGGTGAAGTTGACCGGCATCTCTGGGGGCGGCCGCTTGAAGTGGCGGTTCCCAGGGCCGGGCTAGGGACAATGCCGTTCAGTTAGAGGGGGTGATTGTGTAGGTTGTGGTCTGGTTGGGGTGGGGCCATTGGGTGTGGTGGGCGCGTTTGACGTGCCATTTGACGTATTTGCGTTTGACCACGCGCGGGTTGGTGCGTTGCTTGCGGGATGGGTTGAGCCGGCGTAGGAGTCGACGTATGAAGGTCAGCCAGGCGCGTGTGGAGGTTTCAGGGTCGTGAGGGGGAAAAGTCGCCCTGGTGGGCGATGGATTGGCGGGTGATCCGCAGTGCTGCGACGAAGCTGACCCGGTCTGGATCGCGCCCGGCCTGGGCCGCTGCCTGTGACATCAGGGTGCGGATCGCGTAGTGGCAGCACAGGTGGCCCCAGATCTCTTGGAGGACTAGGTCGGGGGACTTGCTGCGTAGCACGGTGCGCGGGCCGCGCTGGTGGGTCTTGAGCTCATCGAAGGCCAGCTCGATCTCCCATCGCTGGGTGTAGGCCGCGGCCAGGTCGACTGCGCTCACCTCCTCGGGGTCCAAGACAGTGGTGAAGAGTCGGTAGCTCGTCGGGTTCTGGCGTCCGTCGTCGATGGTGTAGTCGATGACCCGGACCAGCATCGACTCCTCACGACGCGCCGATGCCGGTGTGGTCCGGCGCAGGTGGGCCAGCCAGGACCCGTCGGGAAGGTCTTCGAGGTGGGTCGGCTTGGGTCCGGCCTTGTCGGTGCGGACCCGCCACAGTTGGTCTGCTCCGGTCGCGATTGCCTTGCGCCACAGGGCGTAGGAGAAGAATCCGCGGTCGGCGGTGAGCAGCATCCCTGGCTCCAGCAACTCCAGCAGCGGCTCGGTCAACGTGGCCTCGGACTCGGCATAGGTGCCGATCTCGGCTGCGAAGATCGCGTGGGTGCCACACTCGGCGAGTGCGACCACTCGGGCTTGGGGGAAGGCCGCCTGCTCGCCCTTGTTCACCCCCGGCCTGCCGAAGTGCTCGGCGTTCACGGGCGTGTCGGCGACATCGAGGCAGGTCCCATCGATCGCGACCAGCCGTCGTCCGGCCAGCCACACCCCGGGAGTGTCGGCGGTGCCGATCGGTTCGGCGACTCGCTCGAACAGCGCCGCCAACGGCTCCGGGCCCAGCCGTGCCCGCGCCTGGAAGATCGCGGACTTACTCGGCGGGCTGTAGGACTCCTGCCAACCCGAGGCCCACGACAGTCCATCGGTCAACTGCGACAACACGTCCTCATAAGACCCCTCCGAGTACAACGCCATCCCGATCGAGAAGTACGCCATCACCCGCGCCGGCAACGACCGATGACGCCGCTCGGTCCTGCCCGCCGAGGCGATCACCTCATCGACCAGCTCCGGCGGAAACACCCGGGTCAACACCCCCACCGACACCAAATCCGACAACCGACGATCCGATTCCGGCTTCACCCATCCACCACGCGGCATACCACCAAACTACACCGCTACGACCCTAACTTAACAGTATTGGGGCTAGGGAAGCGCTGATCAACTCGCCATTCTCGGCGTGGGCTGCGTGTGATCACTGCGGGAGCGGTCAGTAGCGGCTTGGGTGGGCTCCGTATCCGCTCTTGCTGGCCTCTGTCCGGGGCCCGTTGAGCGGTTTCGGGCAGGCTGGCGCTATGCCGTCGCCGGGGTGAGGGCGACGGCACGGGCCCGCATCAACCAGTTGGCGGACGCGAACAGCACGTGTAGGTGGTTGAGGTTCTTCCCGATGCCGCGGTAGCGGGTTTTGGTGTACCCGAAGTCGCGTTTCACGATGAGGAACGGATGTTCGACCTTCGCCCGGACCGCGGCCTGGCGTGACTGTTCGGCACGGTCAGGCTCGGCCATCGTCTTCAACACCCCTTTGCGGGCAGCGATGCGCCACTCGATCTTCGACAGGTGCTCGTCGTCGGCGATCTCCGGACGCCTCGCAGCTCCCTGGTAGCCAGCATCGGCATAGCCGACCTCGTCATCGTCACGGACCAGCCGGTGCGCCTGGTCCAGGTCGTGCACGTTCGCCGCCGTGCAGGTCACCGAGTGGACGTACCCGGTGCCCGCGTCCGAACCGATGTGAGCCTTCATACCGAAGTACCACTGGTTACCCTTCCTCGTCTGATGCATCTGGGGATCCCGGGTACTAGGAGCGTTCTTCGTCGAGGACGGTGCCGCGATGATGGTGGCGTCGACGATGCTGCCACCGCGCATGATCCAGCCCTCCCGGTCGAAGATCTCGTTTTGCGCCGCGAACAACGCCTCCCCGAGCTGGTGCTCCTCCATCAGATGGCGGAAACCCAGCAGCGTGGTCGCGTCGGGGACCTGCTCCACAGCGAAGTCCAGCCGCATGAACCTGCGCATCGCATACGAGTCGTAGATCGCGTCCTCGACACCCTCATCGGACAGCGAGAACCACGCCTGCAGCAGATACATCCGCAACATCGTCGCGATCGGCTTGGCCTTCCGCCCCCGCTTCCCGGGCCGGTCGGCGTAGTAGTGCGGCTCGATCACCCCAACCCACTCCGCCCACGGGATCGTGGCGTCCATCGTCTCCAAGAACTGCTCGCGCTTGGAGGTCCGCCGACGGTTGCCGTACTCGACATCAGTGAATGAAGGCTGCTCGCTGTCCACGACCCCATGATTTCGCGAACACCGCCGCACGACCAGGCGCCGGGCCGGACTGTCGCAAAAGATCAGCGCTTCCCTAGGGCATCCGAGTGCGACAGTGCAGGAGTGCAGCCCCAAGTGCGAGCGGGGAGATGGTTCGAGCCGAAGTGGCGTAGCCAGTGGCCATCGAGCCTGGTTGTGGCGTGAAAGCGCAAGACTGCAAGCCAGTCGCGAGAGTTTCGACTGTTTGAATCATTTGCTCCCCAGGTCGTCGAACGCTACATCTGACGAATTGGAAGTTCCCGGGGTACTTTCTGGTTCCTGACTTCTGCACCCTTCTTGGATGAGCGACAAGGACTGGGGCGTTGGGTGAGGGTCTACCAGCGACAGGTCGTGCTCCCGCCGAGATTCGTGAGATGAGCAATGATCAGAACCCGTGGGTGGCTCTCGGCGGGACGGCGGTCGACCTGGGAAGACACAGATCTGATCCCTTGCGTTCAGCCGGTTCCCTCGGTTCATGAGAGGCATGCCCCAAGGCCCGTGAGGCACGCTTTCCACCCTCTGACCAACGCCGACCTGCTCGCACTCCCAATCCCCGGCCGCGAAGTCCGCGCCACCGGATCCGCGCGATCAAGAGCAGCCTCGACCCTCGCGATCGCTACCTGCCGCCGGCGTCGAGACGCCACCATCTCCTGGTGCGAACGCGCTCGTGCCTCGACATCAGCGACCAGACCTTGCGCCTCTGGCGCCGCCAAGACATGACCAACCGGCCCCCCTCGACCGGCGGGGCCGATGCCGTCCTGGCTCAACGGATCCCCGTCGCGGTGTTCTACCCGCCTGCGACCTGAGGAACGGGAATGCGAGGAGGGCCTATCGACTGCGACAGAGTGCGGGCGGCCCCGCCTATTGCGCGCCAAAGACTTGGACGTGCGGCAGTGAATTGCGCGTTTGTGCAGGTCAGCAGCCCGGCGCCTGCGTTCCTTGGCGCACCGTGGTGCGCGAAGATTCGGTCGTGGGGTTGCGGTTGGTTGGTAGTCGGGTTGATCCTGAATAGGTTCGTCGTGGTCGACCCCGGCCCTTCTGTGGTGCCTGTGAGCCTGTAGGTCAGCATGGTGGTGGAGGGCTTCCACGGGAACCGTGGATTGGTGCCAGTGAGCCCGCGCGTCAGACTTTCGATTTCTCCCTGCCCTCCCCGCGACGGACATCGATACCGATAACGCGAGAAGGGACAGGATTGATGGAAGTACTGCACCCGCGTTGTGCGGGGTTGGATGTGTCGAAGAAGGACGCGAAGGTCTGTGTCCGTGTCGCTGGTGCTGGGCGAGGTAAGACCGTTGAGACGGTCACGACGTGGTCCTCGATGACCAACTCGATTCTGGCGCTGCGTGAGCACCTGGCCGAGCAGCAGGTGAGGTGTGTGGTGATGGAGGCGACCGGGGACTACTGGAAGCCGTTCTACTACCTACTCGAGGACCTTCCTGGGGTGGAGGTGATGCTGGTCAACGCTCGTCACGTCAAGACGCTGCCTGGTCGCAAGACCGATGTCGCGGACGCGACCTGGCTGGCCCAACTCGGTGCGCACGGTCTGGTCCGTGGGTCGTTCGTGCCGCCGGCGCCGATCCGTCAGTTGCGGGATCTGACCCGGGCCCGCACGGCGATCACCCGCGAACGCGGCCGCGAGGTGCAGCGACTTGAGAAGCTGTTGGAGGACGCCGGGATCAAACTGTCCGCGGTGGCCTCCGACATCATGGGCGTGTCTGGGCGGGCGATGCTCGAAGCCCTCATCGCCGGGGACCGTGACCCCGCAGGCCTGGCGGATCTGGCCAAGCGGCGGCTACGGAACAAGATCCCCGAACTGGTCGAAGCGCTACAGGGCCGGTTCACCGACCACCATGCGTTCTTGGCGCGGACCCACCTTGACCTGATCGACCAGCACACCACCGCGATCGACAAGATCACCACACGGATCGAGGTGGTGATCGAACCCTTTCGTGGGTTCCATGACCTGATCTGCACCATCCCAGGGATCGCCACGATCACCGCCGACATCATCGTGGCCGAGACCGGCGCTGATATGACCAGGTTCCCGACCGCGAAGCATCTGGCCTCCTGGGCTGGGACTACGCCGGGGAACAACCAGTCCGCAGGTCGTGTGAAGTC
>JBOFLH010000206.1:0-2801 GCA_051657765.1 Nocardioides sp.
TGACGCGTTCGTGAGCCAGGAGGCATGTCGGTCCGTGGTGGCGCTGAGAAGGTCGCAAGGTCGTAGTTGTTCTCGGGCTTGTAGGTAACCTGTCCACGAAGACCTGCCGCGAGATCACCCAATGTCGCCTCCAGGTACCGCCGGAGTTTCGCTGCGGCGGGGCTTACCTCACCTAGGGCAAGATCCGCAGCGATGGCCTCCCAGACATCGTGACCCTGCTGTACGTGCGGGCCGTCATCGACAGTCCAGCCGTGAAAGCGCGCCTGCGCACTTCGGCTGATGCGACCGGAGCCCTGCATCTGCCTCACCGATACTTCATTGTGAGTCGTGATGATGAACTGGACGTCCGGGAACGCTTGCTTCAGCAGCGCGCAGAATTGCCGTCGATGATTCTTGTCGACGGACATGACGACGTCGTCCAGGACTGCGAACCGGAACTGGTCTCCTACCAATCGCTTCACCAGGGCTAGGTAGAGGCAATACGCCTATACCACCCTGAAGCCCCTCCCTGTGGTAGGTCGCCGGCGGGAACATTTCCCTGCCCGTAGAAGTCGACCTCCAGCTCGAGCTTGCCCGCGGCGGGCTGCAACTCAGCCTTGAACGTGCCCTCGTCATCGGAGTTGATGTATCGGTAGTACTCACCGAACTCGCTCTGGATCTCCTCATACAGCGAAGTCAGCACCCCGTCTGCGACGGCGCAGTAGGTCTCGTATGCAGCGTTGGCCGTCCGATAGATGGCGACCGCCCTGGCCTGCACAGCGCGCGCCTGGCAAACACGTCTCCACCGGTCCTGAGCCATGGCCAGGAAGGAGGCTGCCTCGACCGCTGCCGAGTCATCCGGGAGTGCCGCGACTTGCATTGCGAGATCCCTGAGTGTGTGTTGAGAAAGTGTTGGCGTAGCGCCGTGACTGGTGATGCTGGTGTGGTGATCTTGGTGGCATGCGGCATACTTCCCCAGCTCGTTATCCCTCGGACCTGACCGACGCGCAGTGGGCGCTGATCGAGCCGATGGTGGCGGTCAAGCCCGGTGGCCGGCCAAGTACTCCCGGCGCAGGATCGTGGAGGCGATCTTGTATCTGAACCGGACCGGGTGTTCATGGCGGCAGCTGCCACACGACTTCCCGCCGTGGAAAGCTGTCTACTGGTACTTCAAGCGATGGAACGCTGACGGCACGGCTGACCGGATCCACGACGCTCTGCGTGCCGCTGTTCGTGACGCCGCTGGCCGTGACTACGAACGACTCCCCGAACACGCCGAGGCCATGGTGAAGTGGTCCATGATCTGCCTGATGACCCGCCGTCTCGCACCCGGACCAGGACGCCGACCATGGCAACCCAAACCAACCCCGTAACCCCTTCCTCAACACCCACTTACGGGCAACCAACAGCAAGACTCGGTTGGTGCGGGCTGACGAGTTGGTCCGGTTCTATGTGCCGGCGAGCGGCGAGCCGGCCATATCGTGTTCTTCAACGCTCTACTACAGCGGCTACGCGAGAATCACCGTATCCGGGGCTAGTCAGAGCAAGTCGACACCGCATGTTCGGGCGGGCTGTCCCTGACATGCTGAGCGCAGTCTTGATCGAACTGAGCAATGACGGTGGATTCGTGTCGGTGGCCGACGTATTCGGCTGGTGCGAGCAATTCGACCGCTCTGACGACTTCGATATCTACGCAGTGTTGCCGGTGGAAAATGGGGGAGCGCGCGGTGATGATCCTGTTCGCGACCGACGGTGGTTGGCGCAACGTCGTCTGACCAGGCCCTTGCGAAGCCTGCGACGTTCCGAGCGTCGCGTAACGCGCCACCCGAGAGGAGCCTGGCAATGCCCTCCCGGAACCAGACCCGGTCTGTGAGTCGCGGTGTACGCGCTTCCCGGATCGTGAGGTGTGGTGCAATCGAGATGCGATTTCGCGTGCAATTTGCTGGCGAACCAGGCATGATTGAACCATCAGTCAGACCTGTGGGGGGTCAGTTTCACATGTGGGATACCACCGACGAGACAACAACGCAGTTGTCTCACGACTTGCCGTGCAGTCGGTGCGGCCATGCCGCGCACACCTACCTGTCGTGTTCGGACAGCTGCGACTGCGTTCCGGTGCCGATGCCCGGGCAGCGGATACCAGAGCACGCCTAGCGGCGGCTCGCGTTAGCGATCGCCGGGCCGGACTCGGCCTGCAAACCGGAACACGCCGGCCGGATCAGCCGCAACGGGGCAGGTCAGAGGCGGCAGACGACTACCCGATCCGGCGGTTCCGATAGTCAATCGTGGCTACCTGCGCCGGATCGACCCGCATTTCGCGCGGCCCGGAGGCATCATGGCGCCAACGCCTACGATCTCGGGAGCAACTCATGTGGGACACCACCAAGCCGACAACGCTAGCGCAACTGTCGCACGACTTGCCGTGTGGTAGGTGCGGGCATGCCGCCCACACCTATCTGTCGTGTTCGGATAGTTGTCGCTGCGAGCCGATGCCGATGCCAGGGGAGCCGCGACGCGAGCCCGTCCTGGACGGGATCAGCCGATGAGCGCGGCCACGCAACCTTCGGGTTTGCTCGACTTGCCGGCTCGTTGTGCGAACGTCAGCTGCCCCAACGAATCGGACCACCGAAGCTTCGCGCTGGTCGAGGCGGCGGCTGAACAAGTGTTCAATGCGCGGCCGTTGCGGCTGTGGATGTGTGCGGTGTGCGCGACCGCGTTGCGCGGGCTGTTCGCCGGCGCCCGGGTCGAGTCCAGCGCTCGGTCTGCCTAGGCCATCACGAGACTCTGCGCTCGGCCAACTGGTCGCCGGGCCAAGACGAGGA
>JBOFLH010000207.1:0-2549 GCA_051657765.1 Nocardioides sp.
GATGGATCTGCCGTCCACGAGTGCCCTGAGTCCGCCGGTGACCCAGAGGGCGTCCCATCGTTGGAGAGTGCGGGGCGCGACCCGATAGCTCTTCAGTTCGCCGTCATAGACGCGGCGCATGATGCCTCGCTCGACTGATCTCTCGAAGCTGACCACCTTGCTCATCGCGCGGTAGCGGGCAGCCAGGCTCAGCCCGAAGCCTTCTCCGAAGGGGTAGAAAGGCTCTCCGGGCTGCGCGAGCTCCGCGAGCCCGTATCGGTAGCCGCTGCGGGCCTCTGCGACGCACTCTTGTTTGAAGCCTGCCTCGTGCTGCACCTGGGGTGGCAACTGGTCCCACCAAGGGAGAAGTGACGAGTGGAGTGCCTGGACGCCGTCCTGACCTACGGCTCGGGCCTCGAGTTGGGTGTAGCTGACTGAGCGCACCGGGCCGATAGCGAACCGCAGTAGAACGCCGTGGCGTTCGATCTGAGTGACGACGGCATGTCCTTCGGCAGTGAGGATGCGGGCTCCTACGGTGAGGGGAACCGCTGCGCTACTCATTGCTGTCCGTGCTGACGCAGATCGCTGACGTTCGGCCGAGGGGCTGGTCCAGGTCCACCTGGAGGCGACCGGTCCATGCGTAGTGCCACATGGCGCTGACGAGATGTCCGGCTCCGCGGTCTGCGCGGAGCACTGCGTCGATAGTGGCGCCGGGTGTCGAGCAGATCGTGATCAGGTCGGTCAGGGCGTTGGCGTACCAGGGCATGAGCATTCGATAGGCCGTCAACCACCGGATGTTGTACCGGCGGACAGGCGGGCTGCCGCTGTAGATCCGGTGGGTCCAGCCGACTTCAGCGCACGCATCTGCTGTCAGTTTGCAACTCTCTGCGAATCTCTCGTCCTGTTTGGTGCTCGGGCGGACATCCCAGATGACGACGGCTTCGTGCCGGTCGACCACGAGGAGGTCGGGTGTATGCACCCGGTGTCGTCCGGTCGAGGTGACCAGGCGCAGCCGTACCGGTTGCGAGACCATCCAAGTGACTGAGGAGTCACGGTCGAGTTCGCGGACCAGGTCATGTTCGAGGCCAGACTCCACGCGGATCTCGCCAGCCAACGTCACCGAGTACGCCTGCACTGGAATGTGCCGGCTCTTCTCGGTGGACCGGGGAGCCCGAATGGACAAAATACTCCGCGGATCAGGTGGACCGTCCGCCGCCCAGTCCCAGACTCGCGGCCCGGTAGGCATGCGTAGGGTCCACGAGACGACCGCGCCCACATCTGATGGCCGAGGGTGGGCGGTATCAATAGACTGACCCATGGCGGATCCTTCGCTTGACTAGAGCGTTCCATCGGGTCCGTCACCGAGGGCGTGCCAGTTACAGCTGGTGCGCCCTCATCTTGAGTTCGGCGCCTGCTCTCGGCTGTGGACCTGGAGGAAGACTAGACCTGACGGTTGTCTTTGGGCAAGGAAAAAGCCCGTAGGAATCGCACTCATGCGCTGACCGCCAGCCAGTAGCTCTCTTGCATAGTTATGCACGAACGGATTCGATGCTGACGTCCGCGAGGACGCTCCACTGCTTGAGATACCGCATCTGTGCAGGTCAAGTACCCTACGGGCTATTTTGTCCGGATGGGCACGTTGCAGCCGTTCGAGTCGTACGATAGTGATCCAACCAACCATGGGGATCTGACCAGCCCCACCGCGAGCGGGCGTTCAACCCGTGTGACACCGGAGCAGAGGTCGAGCTCCTCTGGTGGACCAGTGAGACCATCCTTCGGCGTACTTCGAGCCCGCCGCGGTGAGACCGCGACGTTAGACACGGTGGCCGATGACCTTCGCGCGGCCATGCAGCCGATCGACGCAATCCGGTGCATGCACCCCCAGTGTCCGAATCTGTGCGGGTGGCCAACTGGGCGAGGTCGACCCGGGCGATTCTGCGGTCGGGTGTGCCAGGAGAAGTACGACCGTGAGCGCAAGCGTCTTGTCGAGGAGCTGGAGGCGATCGCCAGGGTGCTCGTCGACCCGCATACGGTGTCTTCTCCCACACGACTGTTCCTGGAGAACCAACGTGCGCGACGGCGCTGGCTGCTGGACCGCTACCCTCCGCCGCTCAACGACACACGAGTCACTCGTGAATCTCGAGCACAGCGTGCCAAAGCGCGGCGTATCTCGATGAGCTCGTCTACCGTCGGCGATAGGTCATCAGAGCCCTTAACGACGTCTCGGGAGGCACCATGACTCAGCGGCCGTACGGAAGGGATCGGCGGCGACGCCTCTCTGCGCAGGAGGCCGGCGAGCTATTCGCCGCGGCCGATGGCCGGTGCCGACGATGCGGGACACCGCTTGGGATTGATTGGCATCAAGCCCATCTGGTCGCGTACACCAACGGTGGGGCGACCAATACCAACCAGATGCAGGCCTGGTGTCGCGACTGCAACCTGCGCAACGGCGCGGCCGACGTCAACCCGGTGACCGGACCAACCCTGCGGGCCTGGCAGGCGCAGGCTATGGACATCGTCCTAGAGCGCCTGTGGCAGACCGGTACGGCGACCGTGCATGCGGCCCCCGG
>JBOFLH010000208.1:0-5296 GCA_051657765.1 Nocardioides sp.
CACGGGGGTACTGGCCGGGACGACGAGCCCGAGTCACAACGATGAAACCCCGTCCTACCGTGTGCGTTTCCGCTGGTGGGACGGGGTTTCGGGTGGGTGGAGCTGAGGGGATTCGAACCCCTGGCCTTCTCATTGCGAAGGCCTCAAGAACGCTCGGCCATCCGATGGACGTGCTCGTGCAGGTAGTGCCGGGGGTGCATGGCGTGCTCGCGATGCGGTCGCGGGGCAAACAGGGAGCAAACGCCCGAGCGTCGTAGCCGCGCACTGACGGTGACGTGCGATCGGAACTCGCAAACTCCGGCCTCGACCCGATAGCGGCCAGCCCGCGGAGCGGAGTGGTGCGGGTCAAGGGTCGAGCTTGCTCGATCGCGTGCGACGGCGGAGCCGCCCTTGACGCGTGCCGGTCCGATCCGCACACATCATCACTCTCGGGTCGCGGTCGGCCCGCTGGGTGGTGAGCCGAGACGCCAGGCCGACCGGGCGAATGGTCGCCGTCGCCGTCGCCGTCTACAAGATCAGTGTTCGTCCGGAAGACGGGCCGCACATCACCCGCCGCGCGGACGGCGCCGCCTTGCAGAGGGCCGCGCCGGCGCAGCGAAGCAAGCTGGTGCGCGGCCCGTCCTTCGGCTGCGGCGAGCGCCGCGCGCGGCAACGGGCCCCGTGGGGCCCGTCTTGAAGACGTACAGAAACTTGTCAGATGATCTCACAAGGGTGTGGGCGCTGCTCCCAGCGCGAGTCGGCAACACGAGGGATGATGTGTCCATGCTCGTAACACCACGGCGCGGAGCGGACCGTGCTGCGCTTCTTGACCAGTTGCGCCGGGTTGAGGTCGACCTGAGAAACGTCCGCAGCCGGGCTACAACTGCCGACGATCTTTTCAACGCCTACCTCCAGTGGATCGCAAATGCGGTTCGGGCGCTTCGCTACCAAATACGCGAGACGGAGTTGGAGAAACTGCTCTTAACCCGAAGGTACTGGACGGTTCAGGCACTAGTCGGCGGACCGGTCGCATTGGCGCGCGACCTTATCGATGTCGAACTTGACGATCGACTCAGCGTCTTCGAAGACACGATCAAGATGACCGAGTCTGCGTTTCGTCGCTGGGATGGTTACAACACCATTGTCGTTGCGGACACGTCGTTCTATCACCAACATTCGCAGAAGCTGGACGATCTGGACCTGTCGGGTCTAATAGATAGTGGACACAGACAGATCCATCTGATCGTTCCAATGGTCGTAATAGACGAACTCGAGAAGCAAAAGCGTTCCAGCGACAAGCGCATCCGGGGGCGCGCTCAGATAACTCTCGCAGTAATCGAGCGGGTCGCTGGACATGCAGGTGTTGGACAACTCCGAGGCGGAGAGTCCAGCCAGCTCGGCCCAGGCGGACCTCCCACTGGCAGGGTCCTGATCGACGTCCTGTTCGATCTACCAGGACACGTGCGACTTCCAATCACAGATGACGAGATTGTTGATCGCGCCCTATCCGTGCAGATCCTCTCGGGCAAAGAGATCACGTTTCTGACGTATGATACGAATCAAGCAATGCGTGCGCGCCATGCACTCCTCGGAAAGGTTCAACACTTGAGGCGCGACGTTGGCGATGAGAATACGTAGGGTAAGGTCTGACGTCTTAGCGACGGCGTTCGGTGCTTGAGTAGCCTACGAGGTTAGAAAGCGGAATCGTTCGCGGAGGAGTCCGTCCAGTGGCGCTGCGCTACCAAATTCCTTCTCCTTAACAAGGGATTCTAGATCATCATCGTCGATTGGAATCAGGTAGCCGCGACTATCTTTTGCGGTGTCGCGACAACTCTCTAATGACTTCTCCTTGTTCTCAAACTTACGATGAATAAGTAGGCCAATCATGCCGCGTGACGGGCTAAAGCGCCCCGATAGCTGGTCATATTCCGGGTTCGCCAATTCGTTCGTATAATTCTTGCATTCAACTACGATATTGGCGGCCGGATAGCGTCGTCCCACCCAGTCGAAGAATCCCGAATTAGCAGCATTGGTGTATGATATGTCGATTCTCTTTCTGCCATTGTGAATCGGTTCTTGGCGAATTGGGTTCACTAGTTCGGGATAGAAGAGAGCATTGAGCAGCGCCTCCACCGCCCGCTCATATTGAGTGGCCGTCTTGCCTCCGCCCTTGTCTGCTTCGTGGACTCCGGCGAGAAGCTTGTGGAGATCGGCGAGAGCAGTGCCCGTAGCATCCGCAATAGCATCAGCGCTTTCGGGCCCTGCGGTAGCATGACGGCGCTCCTTAAAGTCCGCTAGAAGTGCTCGGTCCTGCGACGTGGCGTCTAGATTGATCCGCTTCTGGACACCGCGACGATCGCTGCCGGCACTATGCTTCGACCGATACTTGGCTTCCACAGATTTCTTAGTAACACGTCGCTCCCCGGATCGAAGTACTTGAACGAGCGGAGAGTTGAACTGCAGTTCTTGCTTCTGGAAGAACGGCAAAACCGAGTATCGATAGTAGTCGCCCGGATCGCAAGTAAGGACACGTCGAACAATGGCTTTTGGAACAAGCAGGAGCGGACCACCGTGTTTTGGCACTGGAAGGTCCGCGAACGCTGGCACCCAGAGGCTGGCGCGGGAGTCCCAAATATTGCCAATTGCGACACTACGTACGAGCCGAATATCGTAGAACTTAGCTACGGACTGTGTGTACTCGATTAACTGCTCGCGGATAACATTTGTAACAACGTCCGAAACTCGGTCTTCGCGAATACCTTCGATAAGTAGCGCAGTGTCCTCAATGTCGCTAATCAACCCGGAGGCGACGGCCTGGCTATTAGAAAGTTCGGCATAGAAGGCGGCTGCTAGCTCAGTGCCAAGCCCGCTCCCTTGCGATCGGGCAGAGTAGCCCAATCGCGTCGAGTTGTCCTCGCTTAGAGACGCCAGGAGCGACGTGGCGAGGTGAGAGTCGCTCGCAACAATCGCATCGAGGACTGCTTGAAAGTACTGCTTGATGGAGGATGCACAACTATGCGCCCAGGGAGAATCTAAGGTCGCGAGCAGTGTGGGGTCGATAAAAAGGGCAGTGTCACCCTTGGTGCGAACGTCTACGAAATCGAACGTGGCTTGGTTTCCCTGCAAGTTGTAGTACTTTGACACCCTCGGGTACCGCTCAGACTTCGCCATTCCATTAGCGTACTCACGGAGTCAAGTATTTTGTGGCGTTTGATGAAAGTGGCGTAGAATCCTGAACTGCTAGTTGGTGGCGATGTCTCCAAGCCTTACTCGCCCAACGTCGGAGTCGGCCGCTGACCCGCCGCCAAGCTCGCCGGAAAACGGCGTGTTGGACCTGCCCCTCCGGCAGAAGCAGGCGCTACGCCCGTCCTACTCGACGTCGGCGACGTCGGCGAGCCGATCGGCCCAACGTACATACTGCGCAACTTCGACGGGGTCGGCGATCTCGAGGTCGCCGGCGGTGGTCTCGATGCTGACGATGTTGTCGCGCTGCTCCCAGCCGTGCAGGGGCAGGATCGGGCACTGCTCGAACGGGATGACGCCGATCGTCGCGTGGGTCACGGTCGCGGCCAGGTGGGCGATGTGGGCTCGCTGGCGCTCCATGATCTCGGCAGAGCCGACCTGGGTCCGGAGCGCGGCCTCGCCGACGAGGACGGTGATGTCACGGCCGGGCTCGTAGAGGATCGAGGCTCGGCGCATCCGGGCGGCGATCATCCGGTCGATCTCGTCGGAGCTGGCCCCGTGGTCGGCCGGTCCACCAGGGAGGGCGAGTAGCGCGCGAGCGTACTCCGGAGTCTGGAGCAGCGCGTGCACGATGAGCGGCTGGTAGTAGAACAGCTTCGTCGCAGCCTGCTCCGCCGCAGCGTAGGCCGCCTGGTGCTCGCCCGCGCCGCCCTCGGCCGGGTACACCTCCCGGAACGCGTGGAACTCGTGCATCGCCCGGTCGAGCAGGGCGAACAGCTCGTCCGGGTCGGTGTCGGTCACCTTCGCCCAGGAGCGAACGTCATCCTCGGTCGGCAGCTGCCGGCCCGACTCGATCTTGGACACCTTCGGCTGCCCCCACCCAGGCCCGAGTCGACCGGCCATCGCCGCGCCGGTCAGGCCCGCGGCACGACGAACCGACCGAAGACGCTCGGTCAGAGCACTCCGGGCTCGCTGGGTGGGGACAGCCATCGGTGCGGGTGATCCTTCCTACGCGACGTGGTGGAGGTAGTCGGACAGGCCGACCGACTGCGCGATCGCAGCGTCCCGCCATCGGCGGCAGTCGGCTAGGTGGCTCGCCGAGTCCGAACGGGTCGCCTTCACGAACCGGCCGGCCTCGTCGTAGTGCATGTCCCACACCTCCCGGTCGTCGAACAACCAGAAGTCGGCACGAGGCAGGTCCGCCGGCCAGCCGGAGGAAGACACCGGGACGAGCCTGATCTCCTCCCCCGCCGCGCTGTGCTGCCGGTATGCCTCGATCTCGTACCGCAGGTAGTCCGTCAGCGGCTCCTCCACGACGTGCACGCGACATAGCGAACGACCTGCCTCGGCGTGCCGCACGAGCATCCGCTGCCACGGCCCCGGCTCTCGATCGAACCGGCCCGTCGCGACGAAACGCTCGTACTCCTCACGCTCGTAGTCGACGTCGTAGTGCTGCAACGTCTCCAGCCGGAACCACGACTCCTCCACGCCCTCGAACAGGCCCAGCCATGCCGGGTCGTCGAGGTCGGTGAAGGTGTCGACTTGACGCGTACGTGTCACTGCCGCGCCCGGATCATGTCGGCCGCCCGCAGGATCGTCTCGGTCGGGATGGAGACGGCATCCTCGCCGTCCAGCTCGTTCACCAGGCCCGACCGGGTCGGCCGGTCGAGGACGTTGCCCTGGATGACCAGGGTCTCGGGGTCGTCGGTCGTATACACGCTCGGGCATCCACTCGAACCCGAGCTACTCCACTTGGTCAGCAGCGTGATCTGCATGGTCCGGTCCTTCCTCCGTGTCTCCCGGGCCGGTCGCCCAGATGACATACATGCTCGCGGCACGCGGGGAAGATGTCCATACTTCGTGCACGGCGAGCATAATATGCTTCACTATGGGGACCGGGACACGATCCGTCCCATACAGAGCACCCGTCCATCGGGTGCACGAGATGCCTCAGGAGGCGTCATGAAGCTGGTAGTCGACACCCAGGGCAAGACTTTCACGGTGACCAAGGAGGCGGTGGAGAAGCAGGACCAGAACGGTCGTCAGAAGCAGGACCGGCACACCAACGAGCCGCTGTGGACGGTTCAGGTGATGGCGCTCGACGAGACAGGCGGCGAGATGCTCAACGTGACCG
>JBOFLH010000209.1:0-1648 GCA_051657765.1 Nocardioides sp.
GTTCGTCCCGACGGGCACACCGAACTACACCCGCCAGTGGTCTGTGCAGGTGAACTCCCCGAGATCGTCCACACCGAAGACTGGCTCATGGAGCCGCCTATCGGAATCGAACCGATGACCTAATCATTACGAGCCCAGCTGGTTGCGCGCTTGAGGTCGCGGTGGCGTCGTCCGCAAGTCAGTCCCTGTCCAGTGGTGTACCCGTCAGGCGGCTGCCGTAGAGGAACAGTTAGAGGTTCACGGTCGCTAGAGCTTCGGCGTTCACCCTGTCGTCGTAGAGGTGCCGAGCTGGAGTTGCCGGCGGAACGACGTACTCTTCCTGGAAGGAATCGTCGTCAAAGTGGTCGGCGTTGCCGTCGATGTAGCACAGCAGCATATGCGTCTTTATTGCCCACGCTCGTAGGTCGATGTCGCGCACCGCTCCCAACGGTTCCGCCTGGTCGCCATCGAGCCATCCGGCGAATCGCTTGCATCTTGTTCTCAAGCTCGTTCATCCAGCCGTTGTTGCACTTGGTGCATACGCACCGATACTTGATGCCGTTGGGTTGTGATGACCGGAGATTGGTGCCGTCGGCACTTCCACGCGCTACCGACGAGTTGCGTTCGATCCCGAAGGCCACAGCGACCGGCTTGCTCAAGAGATGCTCGCTACTGGCGGTGATCGTGTCCCCGGTCTCCATGAAGCAGAACAGGCACCGCACTCGTGAGTTGGACATGCTTCCAGAGCCTGACATGACGGCCGTCGGAAGCCGCCGTAGGCGCGCCAACCTAACCTCGGGCCAGCCTTGAATACTCAATATAAAGAGATGTTGACAGTATGTAGAGTTATCTGTACGATTTCACTACATAGAAGTAGAGACCTGGTCGAGACGCTTGACAGGTGAACCCGACCAGGTCCCCAACGAAAGGAATTATAGATGACACTCAGTGCTAGCTCACGCGTCAGTCACTCGCTGACCGTCGACATCAGCGACATGACGCCGGAACAACAGCTGCAACTCGAGGAACAAGTCGAGAGGGCCGTTCATCGGGTACTGCACCCCGAAGACGAAGAGTACATTCTGGGGTGGACGCCCACCACCCTGACCATTGCCCTAGCTCGACTGGAGCGAGACAGCGGCCGGGTACAAGCGATGGTCATTCGAGAAGCACTCCGGCACAACGGCTACATCACCCGGGACCGCGTCTACCGCATCGGCCAGTACCCGAAGGACCGGATGCTTCGAGGATTCACTCGACCCGTGAACCGCATCGTCAACTCGATGAAACAAGCTGGCGAGATACCCTCAGACGCAGCCGAGATACTGAGCCCCAGCTACCAGGACGGCGTCCAAGCAGATGGCTTCCAGGTCGACGCAGCTTTAGCGACTTTGCTCGACTAGTAAGACTGCCAACCCTCTGCTGGGTCGGCCCAAGCCCTGGCCCGAGCTAGTGCTCTGTCTATGAAATGGGTTGTGGACTAGTATTGGTTTATGGGTGGGACTCGTGCAGCTGATCGATTGTTGTTGGCCGATGTGGAGCGGGCCGAGTTGGAGGCGATTGTGTCCTCGCCGTCGTTGTCGCATCGGGCGGTACGTCAGGCGGGTGGCCTGTTGGACGCGGCGGCAGGTTTGGCCAATGAGGAGATCGGACGCCGGCAGGGAGTCAG
>JBOFLH010000210.1:0-4253 GCA_051657765.1 Nocardioides sp.
GCTCGGCCTCGACACTCGCCGAGCGGCGGCATCCGACGACCTGGCGGACACCACGGACTATGGTGCGCTGGTGGCTGCGGTTACCGCGGCCGTCGAACGCGACCCGGTCGACCTGATCGAGACGCTGGCTCAACGAATCGCCGATACGTGCCTCGCCGATCCTGGGGTTGAGTGGGCAGAGGTCACGGTTCACAAGCCACAGGCGCCCATCGAAGCTACCTTTGCCGATGTTGCACTGACGATCAGACGCCAACGCTCAGATAGGGGGACACATGACGGAGACGCCTAACCCGCACATCGTAGATACCGACACGCTGACCGGGGAGATGCATCCGATCCGACGTGCGGTTCTCGCCCTGGGCGCAAACCTGGGCGAGCGGATGGTCGGGCTGCAGGGGGCGGTCGACAGCCTCCAGGACACTCCCGATGTCTGGGTGACCGGTGTATCACCGGTGTACGAGACAGATCCGGTCGACTCCCCAGCAGATGCCGGCCGCTACCTCAACGCCGTGGTCCTGCTCGACACGACGTTGTCGGCGAGCCGGTTGATGGATCGCGCGCTGGCGATTGAAGAGGCGTACGGACGGCAGCGCAACGGTGTGCCCAATGCGTCCCGGACCCTCGATGTGGACCTGATCGTGGTCGGTGATCGCCGCTCGAACGAGCCACATCTCCGACTGCCGCACCCCCGTGCAGCCCAGCGCGCGTTCGTGCTGGCCCCGTGGCACGACCTGGAGCCGGCCGCGGTGTTGCCCGACGCCGGTCCGATCGCTGATCTGCTGGCGGCATTGGGCGACGCTGGCATCAGTCGACGTGACGATCTGGTGTTGCACACGCGGTGAGTCCGCCATTCCCGCCCGATGGTGAGGAGCCTCCGCCACGGCCCAGTCTGCGACCGGTGTCAATCGCCGCACTTACCTGCTGTGTGGTGGCCGGCCTATGTGTTGGCTGGGCGCTGAACCGGATCGGGGTCGCTGTCTGGGGCTATGCCCCGGTGGTGACCTGGAGTCAGGCGGCAGCCCCGTTCGTCGCCAGCCTCGTGCTGAGCATTGTGGCTCGGGTGACGTGGCTCCGGGTCCAGTATCCTGCCCGGCGTACTGCCGTCACCAGGAGCGGCCGACCGGTGGAGAGAAGTTCGGCCCGGGTCCCATTGGAGTTCCAGCAGGCGGTGAATCGCGTGTTGTTGGCCCGAGCCAGCGCGTTGGTGGGTTCGGCGATGGCGGGCGGTTACTTGGGGTTTGCGGTGAGTTGGTTATGGCGTCCTGGTGACTACGCCGGCGCAATGGTGACTCGATCGGTGATCGCAGGAGTCGGCGCGCTGCTCATGACGCTGAGTGCGCTTGCCCTTCAGCGAGCGTGTCGCGTAAGTAAAGACGGCGACTCGACCTAGGCTGAGGGTCATGCCTTCCCCGCAGACTTCCCCCAACGTCCGTCGGCGTCAGCGCAGCGTGCGCGTGACAGTGTCCGTTCTCCTTCTCGCCTTCGCCGCCCTGCTGGTGGCCGCGGCCATCGCCACGTCCTCACTCGGCCTCATCGCGGGGGCGGCAGTCGGCGCGGTCGTCTGCGGCGCGGTCGCGACTCGACTGACCTATGTCGAACTGGCCGAGAGCCGGATCGAGGCCGCTCGTGATCGGGCCGAGGTCACCCAGGAGTTCTTGGCGCTGACGGTGGCGCGCACTGACGAGAACGACGAGTTTCAGGTGGCCATGATCGAACGCGTTCGCAGCCGTGAGATAGCGGTGACCGAACTCGAGTCCGCATTGACCGCCGCGCAACATCGGGCGGCGGAAGCCACCCGGAAGCGGAATGCCGAAGTGGCTCGAGCGGACGCGGCGGTCGCGTGCCTCGACGACGCGGAGCAGCGGGCCGCCGAAGGGACCGTTCGGGTGGCCGAACTCGAAGGCGAGGTCGGTGAGCTACGCGAGGAGATGGTGCACCTGCGGGCCGACTTGGCGCTCACCAAGGCCGACCTGGAAGCCGCCCGCGCGGAGGTCGATGCCTGGCAGGCCGCCGGGCCGGTGCGTAAGCGCGCCTAAAGTTCCCCCTGCCAATCACGTTTCAACCGGTCAAGCTGGAAGTACGTATGCCCATGCGAGACGCGGCGCGCGAATGTTTGGGTGTGTCGGCACTCCTTGACAGTCCGTCCTTCCGGACACGCGACGGGGCTGACACTCGATGGATCTCAGGTGTAAGGAGAGGTGTCGAGCACTCCCCTCTCATGCTTCATAGTGATTGATCCAGCACGGCGTCGATGTCTCGACGGGGTCGCGCTGGATCCACTTTGGCGGCCCGCTTGGCGCGGGCAATCAACTCTGCAGCCGGAAGGCCTCGGCGGGGGCGGGGGCGAAGTTCCGCCACGGGGCTCCCGCCCTTGGTTACCGTGAGCGTCTCTCCGTGCACGACGCGATCCAAACCCGGCCACCGTGGTTCCGCAGGTCGCGGACGGTCACTTCGTTTGCCGTGTCGGTATTCATCAACCTTGTGTATCACGCGTGATACACAAGGTTCATCCTCACTTCTGGCGACTTCACATCGGTGACGTCGCCAGCGACTCCGGCGGTGAGTCAGCGTAGGGACTGGCGTAGCGCCCGGTGCACGCCGTTCGCGGTCAACCGGCCGATCGTGATCGGTCCACGGCGAACCGGGACCGAGCCCACATCGCTGCGCATGATCGCCGTCATCGCCGCGGCGAGGGTGTCGTGGGCCTCGACAAACAGCCCCGACCCGGCGCCGGGGATATCCGGGCCTTCGATCGGCTCGAGGAGCTCGATGTTGATCGGGGTCACCGCGAGTCGTCGCAGGCTCTTAGCCGAGCCGACGAAGTCGGCCACGAAGTCGTCGTGTGGATGCGCCAGCAGGTCCGCGGGCGACCCGCACTGGGCGAGTCGACCGCCATGGGCGAACAGGGCGACCTGGTCGCCCATCTTGACGGCTTCATCGATGTCGTGGGTAACCAGAACCACGGTCTTGTCCAGATCACGCTGCAACCGGCGAAATTCGTCTTGCAGTCGTTCGCGTACCACCGGGTCGACGGCGCCGAACGGCTCATCCATCAGCAGTAGCGGAGGATCGGCAGCGAGCGCTCTTGCGACGCCGACCCGCTGGCGCTGCCCGCCGGAGAGCTGATGGGGGTACCGCTCGGCGTAGGTCGCCGGATCCAGACCCACCAGGGCCAGCAACTCCAGCGCGCGAACCCGGGCGGTCGACTTGGCGACGCCGAGCAGGGACGGGACGGTGGCGACGTTCACCGCGACGGTCTGGTGCGGAAACAACCCGACCTGTTGGATGACGTAGCCGATGCTGCGGCGCAATTCGACCGGGTCGGCGGCCAGTGCATTGTGGCCGTCGATCTCGACCAACCCGGTGGTCGGCTCAATGAGTCGGTTGATGACTTTCAGCGTGGTCGACTTCCCGCATCCGGATGGTCCGACCAAGCAGGTCATGGAGCCGCGCGGGACGGCAAGGTTGATCCCAGAGATGGCGGCGGTCCCGTCGGGGTAGGTCTTCCCGACATCGACCAGCCGGATCATCGGGACAGCGGAGGCTGGCGGCGACACGCGGGGGGCCGAACCGGTAGCGTCCATGCTCGTGAGCCTACCCGCCTTGATCGCGACGACGGGGCGAGTCGAGGCGGCCATAGAGCCCAGCTGCTACAGCCGTCTGGTCAATGAGTGGGTATGCCTGGACTATGTGCGGGACCGGTCCGCGGAGGTCGCCTCGGCAACGTTCGAGCATGTCTGGATCACCATGACCGCGGTGCTGCTGGGTCTGGTCATCGCTTTCCCGGCGGCGCTCGCCGCCCGCCGGTCCGCCGGCCTGGAGTCGGTCGTGCTGGGCATCAGCACCGGCCTATACACGGTGCCGTCGCTAGCGCTCTTTCCGTTGCTCGTCCCGTTCACCGGGCTCAGCCCGGTGACCGTCATTCTCGGCCTTGCCGGCTATGCCCTGACGATCGTGGTGCGCAGCATCCTCGAAGGACTGCGGTCGGTGCCCGCCGACGTGCTGGAGTCGGCGCGCGGCCTGGGATACGGAGCGGGTCGGCTGTTGCTGCGCGTCGAAATCCCATTGGCGCTGCCCATCATCTTCGCGGGCTTGCGGGTAGCTACTGTGTCGACGGTTGCGCTGACCACCGTGGGCACCTTGGTGTCGTACGGCGGATTGGGAAACCTGATCAAGGACGGCGTGGACAGCAACTTCCGCGCCGAATTGCTGACCGCCTCCGTATTGTGTGTCCTGCTCGCGGTTGGCTTGGA
>JBOFLH010000211.1:0-13893 GCA_051657765.1 Nocardioides sp.
CGGCGCGTCGGCGTGGTCACCGGGTGGCCGCGGCAGCAGCTCGCGGAGGTGGCCACCGCCACGCTCGACGCGGGCATCCGGGCCAAAATCGTGCCGCCGTCGGACTTCACGCACCTGCGGTTTCCGGCCGAGTCGCACGGTGTGCTCGAGCTTGACGCGGGCGTGTTGCTGGCTGACCGCGTGCTCGGCTCGGCCGCGCGATGGTTGGCGGGTCATCCGGCGGCCCGGCTGCGACCGCACTGTGTGGTGTCATCGGTGGACGCCGACGCCGGCCGGGTCGTGCTGGCTGACGGCACGATAGAGCAAGGTGACGTGGTCCTGGTCGCCGGTGGTCCTTGGTCCAGGGCGCTCGTCGACCTACCGACCGTGGTGTATCGGCAGACCATGGTCTACCTCCGACCACCCGTTGAGCTGGCCGGCTGGTGGGATGCAGCGCCGAGCGGTGGCGGCCTTGGCGCCGACGGCCGCGGCTGGCTGGTGCCCTCGGGTGACGGCACCCTGTTGAAGGTCAGCACCGCCGCGGTATGTCGGGTGGTGTCCGGGGTTGACGATGACGAGGACACCTCTGAACCCGAGTGGCTCGAGCAGATCTTGGCGGCCGGAATTGTGCCCGACATCGACCGGTATGCCGTCGCGGCTGTCAAGGACTGTCACTACGCCGTGGGCGCGTCCGCCAACGCGGGCCAGTTCGTCCGGGTGGGCTCGGCCGGCTGGGCTCGCGCGGCCAGCGGCGGAGACGGATTCCGCACTGCTCCGCTTGTTGCCGAGCAATTGGTCAACGAATTGGTCAACCAACTGGGACCCATTCACCTCGGTTCAACTCGGTCCGGTGTGGCTCTCATCAACTCCAGGCAACTCAGTTCAGTGCCGACCGGTTTTGGCCCGAATGGTTGTGCTCCACCTGGTTCTGGCCCGTTCGGTTCGGTCCCGGTCAGCTCGGCTCATGCGTGCCTCCAGTCAGCTCTCGTGCAATGAACGCGAAAGGAAATCGAAATGAGTAACGTCACGAACACCCAACAAGAAGACGCCTGGTTCGAAAGCGACCAATCCGAAACCGGGAGGGCCAAGAACGTCATCCTGGCCATTGGCAGCGGGCTCAAGCTCTATCGTGAGTATCTGGTGAGCTCTGCCGCGGCGCGAGCCCGACAGGCCGGCTATGACCTGGTCCTGATCAACAACCTGCAGCCGACCTGGCAGCACGACTATTTCGACGAGATCACCGTGACCAATGTGTTCGACCACGAGCTGCTGGCCAAGACGGCCCGGGAGATCGCCGGCCGGCATACCGTGGTCGGCGTACTGTGCTGGGACGAGCCGTTGGTGATGTCCGCCGCCGAGCTGGCTGCGGAGTTCGGTGTTCCCGGACTCAGCATCCCCGGAGTGCAGGGCTGCCGAGACAAATACAGCGCGCGAACCCGGTTGACCGCGGCGGGGCTGCTGCAGCCGGGCTTCGCGATGGCCGCCGACCTGGCGCAGGCGCGGGCCGCTGCCGAGCGGATCGGGTATCCGGTCGTAGTCAAGCCGCGTGCGCTCGGCGCCAGCATGGGTGTGGTTCTGGCGCGCGATCCCGAGGAGTTGGCGAGCGCGTTCGGGGTGGCCGCCGACGCCAGTCTGGTGGGGGAGGAGGCGTTCCGCGGGGGCGCGATCATCGAGGAATACGCGGTTGGTCCCGAGATCAGCATCGACAGCGCCGTCCACAAGGGCGAGTGCCTGCCGATGTTCGTGGCCCGCAAGCAGACCGGTCCGCATCCGTACTTCGAGGAGATCGGGCACGTCGTGGACGCGACCGATCCGCTGTTGACCGACCCGAGCCTGCTGGACACGTTGACCCGGGCTCACCAGGTGCTCGGCATTTCCGACGGCATCACCCATACCGAGGTGCGCCTCACCGAGCGTGGCCCGTTGATCATCGAGATCAACGGGCGAGTCGGCGGCGACCTCATTCCGTTCTTGGGGAAGCTGGCCACCGGCATCGACCCAGGCACGATCATGGTTGAGGTCGCCCTGGGTCTGCGCCCCGACATCAACCGGACCGGGCGCGGCGCGGTCGGTATTCGCTTCGGCTATCCGGAGCACGATTGCCTGGTGCACTCGGTTCGGGTGCCGGTGGAAGCACCAGGATTGATGACGGCGGCACCGATGGTCGAACCCGGCACCACCCTGCGGCTGCCACCTGGCGGCTATATCGCCCGGCACTCCTTTGTGGTGTGTCGAGCTGAGGATCCGATCAGCTGTGCCGAGCGGTTGGTCGAGGCGAGCGCGCTGGTCGTCCTCGATGCCGAAGAGGTCGCCGCCAAACCAGCCGGGTCGGTGCTGGAGATGCCGGCCGGGCTGCTGGACGTGGACCGATGATGAGCTACGAGGGCCGGCTCTTCCAGAAAGCCGGCGGTGGTGACGGCACCGTGGCTCGTTATCGGCAACACGGCGACCTGGTGTGGGCGGACTTCACCGGCGGATCGGTACGACGGGGCGCGATCCTCGGCACCTGCGCGCCGGACGGCACCCTGCGGTTGGGATACACCATGGTGCTGGCTGCCGGCGACCTGATCTCCGGGCACACCGTGAGTGTCCCGCAGTGGCAGGTCGATGGTCGCCTTATGCTCCGCGAGGAGTGGCAACGATACGGTGCGGCGGCCACCAGCGGGGTGTCCTACCTCGAAGAGGTTGACCCGTCCGGCTCGGCTTCGGTGTTGCTGGGAGCAACGGCGTGACTGAGTGGGATCGGCTGCGCGGCCTCGTCGACGGCCGGTTACGCCAGCCCGGCGATGCCGGGTTCGACACGAGCAGCCGGCCGTTCAATCAACGATTCCGCGATGTTCGACCGGCCGCAGTGTTGTCCGCGGCCGGATCCGCCGATGTCAGCGCGGCGATAACCTGGTCGCGCGACAGCGGCGTGCCGATCGTGGCCAGGGGCGGCGGCCACAGCTACGCGGGCAGCTCGGTCAACCGTGGCCTGGTTCTCGATCTACGAGACCTCGACGACATCGAGGTGGACCCGTCGGCGGCCCTGGTGACGGTCGGTGGTGGGGCGCAGATGCGCAAGGTCTACGCGGCGCTGCGCAAGCACGAGCTGATCTTTCCGCTCGGGAACTCCGATGACGTCGGTATCGGCGGCCTGGTTCTCGGCGGTGGCGTGTCGGTGGTGTCCCGTGCGATGGGGCTCACCTGCGACTCGTTGGTGGCCACCTCCGTGGTGCTCGCTGGCGGCAGCACGGTGCGGTGCAGCGAGACCGAGAACGCGGACCTGTTCTGGGCGTGCCGGGGCGGCGGCGGCGGCAACTTCGGCGTCAACGTCTCATTCACCTTCCAGGCGCGTCCGGTTCCCGCCACGGCAACCTGCCTGGTGTTGTGGGACACCAGGCACGCTGTCGACGTACTGGCCGTTATGCAGGAGGTCATCTCATGTGCGCCGAACGGATTTGCCGCGCGGATCGGGGTCAGTCGTGCGGCCGGCGCCGAAGCGGTGGTTTCGGTGATCGGTCAGCATCTGGGCTCCGCCGACGAATTGCGAGAGCTGCTCGCTCCGGCACTGGCCGTCGGTCCACCGACCCGCATCGACATTGCCGACCGAACGTATTGGGAGGCCGCCGACTATCTCCACCACAGCACCGCCGGCGGGGCCTTTGCGGTCCGCACTCGATGCACCGGCAAGCCGCTGGCCGAGGACGGTCTGCGGACCCTGGTAGGAGCGGTGGGCAAGTGGCCCGGCAGCGCCAATCCCGACGGAGCCGGGGCCGCCTTGTTCGCCTGGGGCGGCGCGATTGCCGACGTACCGGTCACCGAGACGGCGTTTCCGCATCGCGATGCGATGTTCCTGATCTCGATGGACGCCTCCTGGCAGCCGGACGAGTCGCCCGAAACGATCCGGCACAACCTGGACTGGTTGACCGCGGTACACCGCGACATGGGTGAGTTCGCCGGGAACGAGTCCTACTTGAACTTCACCGACCCGGATCTCGACGACTGGCGCGCGGCCTACCACGGCCCCAACGCGGCCCGTCTCGCCGAGGTCAAACACCGATACGACCCCGACCGGCTCTTCTCGTTCGCACAGGCGATCTGACGATGTCGGCCGAGCTCGCAAGATCCGCCCGCCCCTGGAGGAGGACCCGCTATGTCTGAGTTGCCCTACCACCTGCCCCAGCCGAATTGGCTGCCACGCGGTACCGCTACCGGCCCCCGAGCGAACTGGAGTCCCGGACGGTCACCGGTCGTCGATGGCACCAACGCCCGGTCGCCGCGGGTGCCTCCTGATCCCCCGTCGACGGTCGCTTCGGATCTGCGTGGAGTGATGCGGAACTTCGCCACTGGCGTCTGTGTGGCAACGACCTACAGTGAGCACGCAGGCGGCCGCCAGCACGACGCGGTGACGGTCAACTCACTCACCTCGATCTCGCTCGATCCGCCGCTGATATCGCTATGTCTGCGGCTGGAATCAGCGTTCGGGGCCCGACTGCTCTCCACCAAGAAGTGGGCGGTTTCCATTCTGAACAGCGACGAACGTGAGATTGCCGGGTTGCTCGCCAAGGATCAGGCGACCCGCCAGTCAACGGTGCGCGAGCTGCCGGCCTCGCCGGGCTGCCACACCGGCGCGTTGGTCTTCGACTCAGCGAGCTGGTTGGAGTGCGTGCTTTGGGACAGCTTCGACGTCGGCGACCACACCCTGGTCGTCGGACAGGTCGTCGCGATGAATGAGCGACGACACAATCCCGCCCTGGTCCTGTTGCAGGGTAGCTACCACGCACTCGGTGGGCTGGATCGGTCCGATTGATTGTTTGGCAGCACCGAACGTGGCGGCCAATTCGGATCACTGATGGACTCGATACGGCGCCGATGCTCCGCAAGCTCGCGTCAACCAGGTTTCACCTCAACCCTAGACGGAGGAAACTATGCGATCACCTGACACCGACCAGCCTTCGGTCTCGTCCTCAGCCGGACCCGGCGGTCAGTCTCTAGGGCTGTCCGAGCGTGGCGTGTCCGAGGCCGGTGTGAACGAGGCGCCGCGCACGGTCATCAGCTATCACGGCACCGAACCGGAGAATGCTCTGATCCCGGGACACACCACAGAGTCCGGCGGGGTCAAGGTGATCGCCGCCCTGTTCCGGGGCCTGGTCTCCTACGACCCGGTCAACGCCCGGCCCCGCAACGCGGTGGCGGAGTCCATCGAATCTGTCGACTCGACCGTGTTCACCATCGAGTTGAAGCGCGGCTGGACCTTTCACGACGGTACACCGGTCACCGCGAGCAGTTTCGTTGACGCCTGGAACTACACCGCGCACGGCCCGAACAGGATGCAGGCGGCCAGCTTCCTGTGCCACATCGACGGCTTCGATGAGGTAAACGCCCCCGATGCGAGAGCCACCGAGCTGTCGGGCCTCAAGGTGGTCGACGATCACAGTTTCATGGTGACCTTATCGGCCCCGTTCTCGGAGTTTCCGGTAACGCTGGGTTGCAGCGCGTTCTTTCCGCTGCCGAAGGTGTTCTTTGAGGACCGGGCGGCCTTTGAGGCCCACCCGATCGGCAACGGCGCGTTCCGCTTCGTCTCTCGACAGCCGGAGCAGAACATTTTGTTGCACAGCTACGACGAGTACGCCGGCGACGACCGGCCGCACATCGGCGGCGTCGACTTCCGGATCTATGCCGATCTGGCCGATGCCTACCACGACGTCGTGGCCGACAAGCTCGACTATCTCGACGTCACCCCATTCTGGGCGTTGGCCGGTGACCGCTATCTCCGGGATCTGCCGGAGCGCACGCACGATCGGACCTATCTCGGCATCCAGACGATCTCGTTCCCGTGTTACGACGCGCGCTACGCCGACCGGCGGCTTCGCCAGGCGATCTCCATGGCCATCGACCGGGAGCAGCTGGTCGACACGATCTTCAACGGGCACCAGATGCCGGCCGACGGCCTGGTGCCGCCGGCGGTGTCCGGGCGGGCCGAGAATCAGGGCGGCGAGCTGTGCACCTATGCTCCGGCACGGGCGCGGGAACTGTTCGCCGAATCCGGGTTCACCGGTGAGATCGAGTTGACGTCCAATGTCGACTCGCCGAATCAACCCTGGATGGAGGAAGTCTGCTCCTCGGTTGCCGCCACCTTGGGGGTGCCGTGCCGGTTCGTGCCCATCCCCACGCTCGGGGAGTTCCGTCGGCAGCTGAATGCGGAGGAGGTCACCGCGGTGTTTCGGTCCGGTTGGATCGCCGACTATCCGTCGATGGAGAACTTCCTCAGTCCGATGTTCCGCACCGGAGCTTCTGACAACGTGGGCAAGTACAGCAGCTCGGTGGTCGACGCTCTGCTTGCGGCAGCCGACTCCGCGCTCACCACCGAGCACGCGCACAGCCTGTATCAGCAGGCCGAGCGAGCGATCCTGCACGACATGCCCACGATTCCGATTTGGTATCAGAGCACGTTGTCGGCCTGGTCGACTCGACTGAGCGATGTCCAACCCAACCCGTTTCGTGAGCTTGATCTCTATAGCGTCACTGTTGCGGACCTGGGGAGTGCGTCGTGAACCGGGAGTTGCTCGTCTCCGACGCGCGGCACTTCCGCGTCGACTACGAGATCAATCCCTACATGCACACCGAGGCCCAGCCCGATCCGGTCGCCGCGGTCGCCGAACACGAGGCGATCGTGGCGGCACACCTGGCCGCCGGTCGCCGCGTCTCCTACCTGCCGTCCGCGCCGGAATGCCCGGACATGGTGTTTACCGCCAACGCGGCGGCAGCGCGCGGTGATCGAGCGGTCCTGGGTAGCCCGCCACCCGAGCGCAAAGCAGAGGTGTCCTACTTCCGGGAGTGGCTCGCGGCACAGGGGTACCAGGTGACCGAGTCGCCGCATGCGTTCAGCGGCCAAGGCGACGCGTTGGCCTGCGGAGACCTTCTGCTGGTCGGGCACGGCCAGCGGACCGACTCCCAGGTTCTGCCGGTGCTCGCCGAGACGCTCGGCTATGAGGTGATCGGTCTGCGCACGGTGAGCCCTCGGTGGTACGACCTGGACCTCGCCGTCGCGGTCATCGACCCGCAGACTCTCGCCTACTGCCCGGCTGCCCTCGACGGGCCGAGTCGCCTGAGCTTGCGCGGGTTGGGCCTGGACCTGATCGAGGTGTCGGTGCTCGAAGCGGCCCGGTTCGCGCTCAATCTCGTCAGTGACGGCCGGACCGTGACGATGACCCGCGGTGCGCCAGGGCTTGCCGGCGCGCTCCGCGGGCGCGGCCTGGCGGTGGTCGAGTTGGACACCGCTGAACTGGCGAAAGGCGGAGGTGGTGTGCGGTGCACGGCTTTGACCTTGGACAATCCACTGCCGACCGCGGCGCCTTCCCGGCTGGTGTGGGGGACGGCCAGCTGAGGTCGAGGAGTTGGTCGCCGATGGGGTGGCGGGGGCCAGTGGTGGTGTTTGGCATCGATGTCGGACACCGTTGCCGACAGCTTCACCTCGGCGGCTACATTGGCCCATCGCCGGACTTGAGAGGCCATCGATTTTCGAATATTTCGAGTATGCTAGCGACATGTCCACCGTCGAAAAGTCCGCTCGTCTGCGGCAGTCGAAGACGTATTTACCGGACCTTGAGCGTGCAGAGCTGCTCCAGTTCGCCCAAGTGCTGAACGGCATCAACATCACCGCCGACACGCCGGGCCACGCGATGCTTGTCGGGCCCGGCGGTAAGCAGGTGCCAATTCCAGCCGAGCTGTTCCGGGTGTTGGAAGAGGCGGCCAACGTGCTGGCGCTCGGCGACGGGATCTCGATTTTGCCGTATGCGGCGAAACTCACCACCCAGGAGGCTGCTGACTTCCTCGGGATGTCTCGCCCGACCTTTGTCAAGATCCTCAAGTCTGGTGCCATCGAGTTTGAGCAGGTGGGCCGTCATCGCCGCGTGACGCTGCGTGACGTGGTGTCCTATCAGACACGTGCCCAAGGCGAACGCCGTGCGGAGTTGGCCGAACTAGCGAAGGACTCGATCGAGCACTACGACAAGTTGCCGAAGGGCGTGCCGTCACTGAAGCGGCTTTCCAAGACTGAGGGCTGAGTGGCGACCTTCCCAGCGCTTTTCGACACCAACGTCCTATTCGGCTTCCACCTCAACGATGTCATCCTCGGTCTGGCCGAGCGCGGCCTGTTCCGGCCTTTGTGGTCGGAGAGGATCCTCGACGAGTTGTCGAAGAACCTGGCGGAGCGCGGCATACCGGACGTGAGCGTCAAGAGACGCTTGGGTGCCATGAGGCGTGCGTTCCCGGATGCAACGGTCAGCGGCTTCGACGATCTGATCGAAACGATGACGAACCACCCGAACGACCGTCATGTTCTCGCGGCCGGCGTCCGCGCGAACTGCGAGGTGCTCGTGACATTCAACCTCAGGGACTTCCCTGACGAGAGTGTCAACGCGTACGACATCGAGATCGTTCACCCAGACAAGTTCCTCCTTGATCAACTCGATCTGTATCCAGGGCCAACTGTGGGCGTCCTGCGTCAACTGATCGCGGACTACTCCAGTCCGACATTGGAGATGGAGGACCTCCTCGTGCGCTTGGCAGACGCGGGGGTGCCCGATTTCGCAAGCGCGATTCGCCGGCACCTGTGAGCGCCTGCCCGCCGAGTGTCTCGCGCTTGAGGGCGCCACCAGTGGAGGAGGTACGGACGGGCCTCTGGCGCTGGAGACGGCCAGCTGAGGTGGGCCGATTCTTCGACGGTTCGTCTCGGGTGGGCTTCGGGGGAACGGAGGCACCGGTTGTGGTGCCGGTCGGCGGCTGGCTCAGGGGCCGAGCAGCGCTGCTGGGACCACGGCTATCCCATCCTCTCGTCGGTATGCCGCTGTCCCGGTGGTCACGAGGACGGCGTCAAGGAGTTGGTCGCCGATGCGGTCGCGGAGCCAGTGGAGGTGCTTGACGTCGTTGTCGGACACTATTGCTGCCAGCTTCACCTCGACGGCCACGACTCCGTCGTCAGGCCCGATGACGATGAAGTCGATCTCGTGCTCGCCGCGCCGAGTGCGTAGGTGCCGAACCTCTGCCTCGGCGGCCTGGGAGTACACCCGAAGGTTCAGGGCGACGAGGCTTTCGAACAGGGCGCCGAGGAATGGCCCGACTCGGGGAATGGATGGCTCGATGTCGCGGCCGCTGAGGAGTTTAGCTGCGGTGACGTTGAGCAGACGGGCGGCGAGCGCCGGGTCGACGAGGTGGTGCTTATCTGCGGACGCCAGTTTCTTTCAGCTTGTTGGTGGACGGCAGCCACGCCGGGACCGGATCCAAGAGCCAGAGTCGGCTGAGGATGTCGCGCCAGGGGAGCGTGGTTGTCACCGATGGCTTGTTGCCTACTCCTGGGGTGGCGGCGCCTCGAATCGTTTCGAAGCTTGCGGTGGTCGAGGTAGCGGCGGCATAGGCCCGCATCCAGGCTCGAAGGGTGTCTGGGCGGCGCAACGTCAAGCCTTGTTCTGGGAATTCACGGTCGATCACCCGCGCGAGATAGCCGTCGAGCTGCGCCCGTAGCTGGCGGTCGGTGAGCCCCCGCAGGCCAGGGAAGCCGCTGGCGAGAATCTCGGCGACGTAGTCGTCGAGGGTCATCGACGTGGCATTTGATATTGCCGGCCGTCCACCGCCGAGCAGCGCAGCGAGGCTGACCGACGTGCTGAGGCCACGCTCGGCGAGCGACATCGGCCGCATCCGGACAGGAACGATTCGTCCGGCGCCGGAGTGGGTCGCCGTGCCCGCAGGCGAAGCCGATCCGGTGAGCAGGAACCGCCTTGGGGTTGGATTGGCGTCAACGGAACCCCGGACGATGTCCCAGCTCGGTTGCCATTGCTGCCACTCGTCAATCAGGACCGGCGTTGGCCCTCGTCCGATTCGTGGCGGGTCAGGTGGGTCAGAGGACGCGGGTGTACTTCGCCGCGGCCGGCCTTGGGTCCGGCGTGGTGCTGGCCGCTGTCTGGTGGTCCGCACGACTCGAACGGTGGTGGCACCCGGCCCTGTCGTTTCGGGTCCGCTGAAACCGGCACCTTTACGGGTTGTCGGGGTTAAGGCAGTTCGCCAACCAGTCGCTGACCTCAAGCGCCATCGCAGTCAGGTCCAAGGCCTTGCGACGCCCGACCGTCTCGCTTTGGCCGTGCGAGATCTTGTTTCGGCGATCCACCAGGTAGCTAAGTTCACGGCGTCGCCAACCGTCCGCTTCGTCAAGAAAGGAGTCAAGCGCGGCGGCCCAGCGCGAATCGAGCATGTTAGGCGCCTGACCAGGTCGTTGGGTCGCGGGTTGCGACCCTTGAACAGCCCTCCGCGAACGTGACCGGCGATCGCTGGGTGCGCGTTTCGTTTGGCGAACTCAGTTACGCATGCGTCGAAGGTGAACTCGACATGTCCGCACGCTCGGATAGCCAGGAATCGGGCGAGCGCTGTGCTCACGTCATCGGGGTGATCACCACCATCCACCATGAGCTTCAGGTCGGATAGGAGCTTCCGACTCCGCGCGACATCATTGGGCGGCCACACCGCGGTCCATGCAGGCATCAGACCGAGCGGAACGCGCGTCGGGCGGCATCCAGCCGACCGCGAACCGCGTCTTCCGCTGCGGTGCCGCTGCTCATAACCGGGGTCACGTCGTTGTCGCGAAAAGCCTGAACCGCCTGGGATACCTGTTCCGCAGTGAGGTCCCGATCTCGCAGCTCGGTCATCAACGCCACGAACACCGAATCCGTCAGCGCGAGGTTGAGTTGTGCCGAACGTAGCCGCATCGTTTGCCCACCCGGACCGGCGGCAACTAGTTTCGCGGCGCGACGAAAGAGCCCCGCTACGGCCTGGATTGTCGGATCTTCAGCATCGCGATGCTGGTTCGTGAACTGGTTCAGGAACCGCTTGAGCGGCCGGGTATAGCTAGGCCCATCGAGGTAGAGTGCCACGATCCGTAATACAAGCTCCTGGTCGCGCAGTCGAGGCGACGGCTTGCCGTACAGTGCGCGCCAGTTCTCATCCTGGTTCAGGTCGTGCATCAAGTCGATAAACTTGCCGGCGAACAGGGCAACTCGGATTTCGTGCGGAGTCAGCTGCGTGCCGCCCGAGTTGAGGCGTTCGAAAACCTGATAGATGGCCCCTGGGAGGCGGGAGTTTCTTCCATTTCCACGATGGTGGCTTGGATATAGGTGTTGTTGATCTGCCGCCGCAGGTTGTCAGGTAGCGTCTCGAAGGTTAGGTCGCGGAACTCATCGGACACGTTAGTCAGACTGAAGACTCTGTCATGGTGAACGCCCTTGTAGAACTGTTGCAGCGTGCGTAAACGCTGCTGGCCATCCAGGACGAGGTATCGTTTGTCAGGCTGACGCACGAGCAAGATGCTGGGAATCGGGTAGCCCAGCAGCAGCGACTCGACGAATCGGTCCATCTGGGGCTTGGTCCAAACAAAGCTGCGCTGAAAGCCTGCTGTCTTGATGTCGACATTGTTGTGCCCGAATTGCGGCACCAAGATGTCGCCGCGCTCCAGTCGGCGAACCAGACCCTCGACATCGAAGTCCTGGCCGGAGTATGCGACGTGGTAACTCTCTGGTGTGGCCTCCTCGATCGCCTCGTAGTCGAAGTCCTGTAGGAGTTCTGTGTCTGACGGAAACACACGGTCGGCATTGCCAATGTCATGTTCGGTTGGCTCGATCTCCGTCACGCCATCCACCGTATACCGACGACAGGGCCGGTGCCGAAGCACTTCCGCAGCCAGAGTCTCTTGGACCCTGAGGGTTAGGTCGGTGACCGTCGCCTCCTGCCCGGCCGGGTAGGGAGTGCGCTCCAGCACGAGCTGGAGATGAGTCGTTGGGCACGGATGACGACGGGGATTGGCGCCAGCGCGGTCGAGCGGTCAGCCGGTCATGGTCCGAGGCAGCCAATCGGGATGACGTGCACGCCATCTGTCCGCAGGCCGCCCGCTCCGGTGCTGGTGATGACGCCAAGACAGGAGGGTTCCCCGTGCCGGGACGTGTCCACCGTGGCCTTGAAGCGGAGCAGAGCTGCTGCGGCGGCGTCCACTGCGTCAGGGCTGACCTTGACCTCGAAGGCGCCCCACTTGTTGGGGCCGACACTCACGACCGCGTCGACCTCGTGGCCCGCACCGTCACGCCAGGAGTCGACGCGCCCGCCTAACGGTTGCGCGTAAACCCGAAGGTCGCGGATGACGAGGGCTTCGTAGTAGAGACCCAGCGCGTTGAAGTCGTTCATCAGCTCTCCGGTGCCGATGCCGAGCGCGGCGGGGCCGATGGACGGGTCGACGAAGTATCGGACTGGTGTTGTCCGTAGCCGGGCGCGAGAACGCATGTGGGGAAGCCAGGCCGGTGAGTTGTCGAGGAGGTGGATTCGGTCGAGGGCGGTGAGGTAGGCGGACAGGGTTTCCTTCGCGATAGGCCCGCCCTCGCCACCGACGTCTTTTGCGATCTCCGCTGCTTTGGCGGCCTGCGCAACGGATCGCCCGAGTGACTCCAAGAGTCGTCGGAGGTTCGAGGGGTCGCGGCGTGAGCCGATCCTCTGGATATCTACCTCAACGACATTGGTGAGGTAATCGCGCAGCCAGCGTCGCGCATTGGGCTCGTCGGTGTCGATGAGTTCGGGCCATCCACCGATCACGATGCGCTTGAGCAGTTCATCGAATGAGAGGTGTGTGCCGAGACCGGTCTGCCGCTCACCCCCAAGAAGGCTGCTCAGTGACATCTCGCCAGTCGAGTGACCGGACTCGAAGAGGCTCATCGGGCGCATCTTCATCACTGAGAAACGCCCGGCACCCGAGTGCCGCGCAGCGTCGTCGGTAGGCGTTGCTGAGCCGGTGAGGATAAAGAGCCCCTTGCCTTCGCGATCGTCCACCTGTCGGCGGACCTTGTTCCAGATCGTGGGTTCGACCTGCCACTCGTCGAACAGGATCGGGGCGGGATTGTCGAAGAGTCGTTCGGGGGCGAGCGTCATCAAGCGACGTGCCGCCTCATCCTCGTCCAGTCGGATCACGGTCTGGGCGTGCTGAGTTGCCGTCGCAGTCTTGCCGCAGGCCTTTGGGCCCTCGATCAGGACCGCACCGATGTATCCGAGTCGCTCGACGAGCTCTCTATCAGCCACGCGTTGGAGATAACTCATCATGGCATCAGTCTACTGTTCGCAGCGCCCTGAATCGACCTTTTGCAGTGTTTTGAATTGACCTTTTGCAACGCGCTGAAGCGACCTTCTGCGGTTTGTTGGGCGACTTTGCAGCGTCCTTCACCAACCTGGCGAGGGCCGGGAGGTCGGTCCCGGTTCACCTGCCTCCTGGCGCGACTGGTCGAACCAAGCTTCCTCAGTGAGCGCCGGCCTGCGAGCGGAAGGTGGTGCGGTAGGCGCTCGGTGCGACGCCGAGGGTGTTGGTCATCTGCTGTCGCAACGCGGCGCCGGTGCCGAAACCAGAGTGGCGGGCGACTTGATCGATGGCCAGATCGGTGTTCTCCAGCAAGTGCCGGGCACACTCGATGCGCTGATGGGTGATCCACTTGCCCGGGCTCAATCCGGTCTCCTCACGGAACCTCCGGGTGAAGGTGCGCATGCTCATCTGGCCGCGCGCGGCCAAGGTCCGCAAGTCCAGCGCCTCGTCCAGGTGATTCATCGCCCAGTCCCGGGCGGCTCGAATCGAGCTATCGGTGACCTCGGGAACCGGGCGGACTATGTACTGCGACTGACCACCGGGCCGCCACGGCGGTACCACGCACAGGCGGGCGGCCATGTTCGCGATCTCGCTGCCGTGGTCGTCGCGGATCACCTGCATACACAAATCGACACCAGCGCCGACACCCGCTGAGGTCAGGACCTTGCCGTTGTCGACGAACAGCACGTCCGGGTCGAGCTCGACCTCGGGGAACAGCTCGCGAAACGTGTCCGCGTGTGCCCAATGGGTGGTTGCGCGCAGTCCGTCAAGGA
>JBOFLH010000212.1:0-11778 GCA_051657765.1 Nocardioides sp.
GACATTGCTTTGTTGATGGTGGCGTCCACATCGGCCGGGCTCTCACATGCCAGGCCGACGCAGCCGTAGGCATCTGCCAGCTTCACGAAGTCCGGGATCCGCCGATCCGGCCCCGTATGCAGGTCCGTGTTGCTGTATCGCTCGTTGTAGAACAACGTCTGCCACTGCCGCACCATGCCCAACGACTCGTTGTTGATGATCGCCACCTTGATCGGGATCCCCTCGATCGCACAGGTGGCCAGCTCCTGGTTGGTCATCTGGAAACACCCGTCGCCGTCGATCGACCAGACCGTCGCGTCGGGGCATCCGACTTTGGCGCCCATCGCCGCCGGCACCGAAAAGCCCATGGTGCCCAGCCCCCCGGAATTGATCCACGTCTGCGGCTTCTCATATTCCACGAACTGGGCAGCCCACATTTGGTGCTGGCCCACACCCGCCACATAGATCGCCTCCGGTCCGGCGATCGCGCTCAGTCGCTCGATGACGTACTGCGGCGCCAGGCTGGCGCCGCCATGGTCGTCGTACCCTCGCGGGTAGGCCTTCTTCACCCCGGCCAGGAACTCCACCCATTCTTCGTAATCCCCCGTGCGGCCCGCGTCGGCAGCTGCCGTGAGCGCGTCGACCAGCTCGGCGATGATCGGCTTGCAGTCGCCGACGATCGGCACGTCGACGTGTCGATTCTTGCCGATCTCGGCCGGGTCGATGTCCGCGTGAATCACTTGGGCGTCAGGAGCGAACGAGTCGAGCCGGCCGGTGACCCGGTCGTCGAAACGCGCGCCGAGGCTGACGATCAGGTCACTGCGTTGCAAGCCGCCTACGGCAGCCACGGTGCCGTGCATGCCGGGCATGCCAAGGTGTTGCGGATGGCTGTCGGGGAACGCCCCACGAGCCATCAAGGTGGTGACCACCGGCATACCGGTGAGTTCGGCGAGCCTGCGTAACTCCGCTGCGGCACCTGCCCGGATGACCCCGCCACCGACGTACAACACCGGCTTGCGGGACTGGAGCATGAGGGATGCCGCGTCCCGCACCGCCTGTGCTCGTGGTTGAACCTGTGGTCGATAGCCGGGCAGCTGGAGCTCCGCCGGCCACTCGAAGGTCGTCGTGGCGACCAACGCCGACTTGGCGATGTCGACCAGCACCGGCCCCGGCCGACCAGTGCCGGCGATATGGAAGGCCTCCGCCACCCGCCGCGGGATATCCACCGGATCGGTCACCAGGAAGCTGTGCTTGGTGATCGGCATGGTGATGCCGCGGATATCGGCTTCCTGGAAGGCATCGGTGCCGATGGCGGCGGCGGACACCTGCCCGGTGATCGCGACGATCGGCACCGAGTCCATGTGGGCGTCGGCGATCGGGGTGACCAGATTGGTGGCTCCCGGGCCGCTGGTCGCCATACACACGCCGACGCGGCCGGTCGCCGCGGCATAGCCCTGCGCGGCGTGCCCAGCGCCCTGCTCGTGCCGCACCAGGATGTGCCGGATCTGCCGCGAATCCATCAGCGGGTCGTAGGCCGGCAAGATGTTGCCACCCGGGATACCGAACATGTTGTCGACGCCGGCATGCTCCAGCGACATCACTAGGCTCTGCGCGCCCGTGACCTGACGGCCGGGTGTCTGGCCGTCCGACTGCTCACTCATGTCTTGCCTACCTGTTCTCATCGCCGGTCGAAGTCGTGAAACCACCCCGATAGATGCCCTTGTCCAACAAAAAACCCCTCGGCCTGTCGGCGACGAGGGGTGACGCGAGAGCTAGTTGAAGTCAGCTCACGCGCCAGCAAAATACGATAAGGAGTTCACGCATGGGTAAACGGTGACTGTCGACAGCCCGGTTCGTCAAGGACGATGCACCACCGTCCCACATGATGAAACGCGCATCTCACCGCCGCGACCTACCTCAGACGATGTGCCCAGGTGACCCCTGCGCCTTCCAGATCCAGCTGCTCGACGGTCGCGTGCGAAGCGTCGAACCACCCAGGCGAGCAGGCCGCCCAGGCTATCTCGCACGCGTACCACGGACACGTTGGCAAAAAGCAAGAGCTGTTGGCTGTTGAAGTCGACGGTATCCGCTAGCGAAGCTAACCCGACGAGGGCAGACCCTCAGGGAGGCTGAGCATACGATCCGGGCCGTCGGCGAAATCGATGACCCAGTTATCGTTCACGAGCACCCGCGCAAAGAAAGTAGCTCCCGGCAAGCGCCTAGTGCGCGCCATCGGCCGGCTTGAGCGCGGTGCACACGCAGCCCTGATTGCCGTCACGGTCGGCCAGCACCCAGAAGCTGGGGGCGGCTTCGTCGGACACCAGGCGCCCGCCGGCCGCGATGACGGCGGCCACCCGCGCCTCGGCCTGGTCGGGCGGGACAAAAACATCAAGATGGAAGCGTTGTCGCGGCTCCGCAACGGCGTCCGGAGTTTGGAACCACAAGGTCGGCAGCTGGCCGGTTTTCTCGATCAGGTTCTCGTCGTCCCGCGGATCGTCGACCATGCCGAGGAAGGTGCGCCAGAACGGCTTGATCGCCGCCATGTCGGGGGCGTCGAGAGCCAGCTCCACCATGGTGAGTTCGCTCGGGCGGGAGGTGCACCCTTCGGCGGCCGCCAGGTCGGTGATCGTCCGGGCCAGGTCGAGGTCGCGCGGCGTCACTCCCCCGGTGTCGTGGCTGGACAGCTTGACATCGAGCCGGCCATACCTGACATCGAGATCCGGGTGATGGTTCAGTTCCTCGGCCGCCTCGCCGATCCGGTTCGCCAAGCGCAAACTGGTCAGAAAGTCACCCGTGCCGAATCGGGCATGAATAGCCGCCCGCAGATAGCGCCAGTCGGTCAGTCCGAGTTCGGCGAAGTCTTCGGCGCTGATCAGTTCGTTCCGCGCCACCACCTGGTCGCCCACGCCCCACCTCCGAGGTCATCGGCACCCCGTTGGGTGCCCACGCCCAACGCTACTCCAGTCCGCGGCGACCAGGGCAGCGCCCTGACTCGGCAACCTCGCCTGGGCTAGGTGGGGTGGGGCTAGGTGGCCCGGGACGCGGCCGCGCCGTCAGATATCGCGGTCGCCCGGGCGGGGGTCCGTGCGGGTGGCCTCGATCAATCGGCTTAACCGGCGACGCTGGCGGCCGGCCTCGTCGAAGTTGACCGGGTCGAGCCACACGTCGTACGCCGCACGCAACCGCGGCCATTCAGCGTCGGTGATCGAGAACCAGTCGGTGTCCCGATTCCGGCCGCGATACACCGCTGCTTGTCGAAATCGACCCTCGTAGCTGAACCCCAACCGGCGAGCGGCCGCGCGCGAGGCCTGGTTCAAACTGTCACACTTCCATTCGTAGCGTCGATAGCCAAGCCCCTCGAAGGCATGCCTGGCCAGGAGATACATCGCCTCGGTGGCCGCCGCGGTCCGCACAAGCGCATCGCCATACTGGATCGCGCCGACCTCAATGCTGCCGTTGGCCGGATCGATGCGGAGGTATGACGCTCGACCGGCCGGCGGCAGCCCGAGCGGCACGATCGCAAAGCTCACCGTGGCGGGGTCGCCGACTTGCCTCGCGATCTGGTCCCGCATTCCGGCGGGATCTGCCGGCTGAGCGAGCGACGTGTAGGTCCACCGGGCGGCGTTGCCCAGTCCGCCTAGCGCGGCGAAGAGACCGCCGGCGTGCTGGTCGGCCAACGGCTCCACCCGAACGAACCGCCCGGAGAGGACTATCGACTCGGCGGGCCGAGCCCCGGTCCACGTGGGCACGGGGGCGCCCATCGGCTGGCCGAACTCGTTGAACCGAATCACCTGGCGCCCTCTCGTTCGTCGCGCGCAACCGGGATCCTGCCGTCGGGGACCAGAACCTCCGATCCGCTACCAGTCAGCCAGATCTCGCAGCGATGCCTCGCGGGTCTTGCCACCGTCGGTCCATTGGACAACCGCCTGACCGGTGGCCAGGTCGGCGACCAGCACAGCGGACTCGACGCCCGCGCTCCGGGTAACGGTGAGTCGAGGGCCGTCTCCATCGACGGTGAAGTCACCGGCAAAGGCCGGGTGAGCGTTCCGAAACCGAATCAGCCCGGTCAGCGCCCGCACTACCGGACGGCGCATGGCGTCGTCGATCTCGGCGGGGTGGTAGTAGTGCCGGTTGACGTCGCGGCCGACTCCGGTCTGAGTCAATAGCTCCATGTCGTTGGAGCCGGCCAGCAGTCCCACGTAGTAAACCTGTGGAACACCCGGTGTCCAAAACTGCAGGGCACGGGCCAACAGGTAACGATCGTCGTCGCGGGCCAGCGCATCGTAGAAGGTGCAATTGACCTGGTAGAGATCGACATTGGACGCGGCGGTTCCGGTGGCGGCACGTGAGGTCTCCGCACTGTTGTGATGAATCGCCTCGACAAGCTCATCGATCTGCTCGGGGGTCAACAATCCGGCACGCGATTTGTCGCTGACATCCGCGCCCACATCTATGACACCGATCCCGTCGTGCGTGTCGAGCACAGTCACCGCGTTCGCGGGTCGCATCGCCCACCAGGTGCGAAGTGGGTCCCCGTCGCCGCTGGTGAGGGAGTAAAGAATCAGCGGTGGCAACGCGAAGTCGTAGACCCGATCAACCTTGCGAGCGATCTCCACCTGCCGCTGGTAATGCGAGTGCACCTCGACCAGCACCTCGAGGCCTCGTTCTCGGCACCACGCGGTCACCTCGTCGATGAACGAGAAGGTCTCCGCGGTCATGAAAGAGGTTGATCCGGGTGTCTTGACGGCATATCCGACAGCATCGAGCCGGACTCGCGTTGCCTTCACCTCGGCCAGCGTGTCCAGGACACGCAACAAGTAGGCACGCGCTTGATCGTTGTGCACGTCCAGGTCGACCTGCTGTGAGGTAAATGTTGTCCACACCAGTCGTTTGGTGCCGTCGGCCAGCGCGTACGGCGTGAACGGGAGGCCCGGTCGAGGCCGGTACAGCCGCGTCAGCTCGGCCTCGGCCACGCCGGCCGGAAACACGCTGTCGAGGGTGAGGAACATTCCGTCAAACTCGGACTCGGCTCCCTTCTCCAGCCAGTCGAGGAACTGGGACGAGGACGAGGAGACGTGGTTGACGATGACGTCGATCATGAGGTCGAACTCGCCGGCGAGGTCGGCCACGTCGGCCCACTCGCCGAGGCGAGCGTCCACGGTGGTGTGATCCTCGGGATCGAACCCAGCGTCCGCGCCATCGTAGGGCCGGAAAAACGGCAGGACGTGTACGCCACCGAACAGTCCCGAGAATCGGCCGGCGAGCAGCTCGCGGAGGCCGGCGAGGCTGCCGCCCAACCGGTCGGCGTACGCGATCAGTTCGACGGCATCGGTCATGCGCAAGATCTCCTACGGTTGAATCGAGAGATGGCAAGGAAGCTGGCGTCAACCGAGCCGTCGTACTTTAACCCGATCGGGACCGCTCAGACCCATTCGGAAACGGAGCGCCCAAACCTTGGCTCCGAAGCGAGCCGCGGGCGACACTTGCCAGCCGATAATACTCAGTATATTGTTCGCCAAGTAACACAATACTCAGTATCTAAGGAGACCCATGTCGGTGAAATATGGCATCTTGGCGCTCCTCGCCGACGGCGAGAAGTACGGCGCACAGCTACGCGCCTTGTTCGAGGCCCGCACCGGCGGAACCTGGCCGCTGAATGTCGGACAGGTCTATACGACGCTGGGCCGGCTGGAGCGCGACGGCCTGGTGTCCCAAGCGGAGCAGTCCGATGACGAGGGCCGGATCAGCTATCGGCTGACGAATTCGGGCCGAACAACCGTCGAGCAGTGGTGGACGAGCCCGGTTGATCGCGAGAACTCGCCTCGGGACGAACTAGTCATCAAACTAGCCCTGGCCGTCACCGCGGTCGGCATCGACATACCGACCGTCGTGCAAACTCAGCGCACCGCCACGATACGCCACCTCCGCGATCTCACCCGGCTCAAGCAGGACGCGAGAGCCGCCGAACATCCGGATCTCGCATGGATGTTGGTACTGGAGAACCTGATCTTCACCTCCGAAGGCGAAGTCCGCTGGCTGGACTACGTCGAGTCGGCGCTGGCTCGTGAAGCCGTGAAACCACCTGTCGAAGCCGCGCCCGTCAGCACCGACCATAACGACGACCAGGACACCGATCATCACAGGTTGCCCGAGGCTACGGAGAGTCGACGATGAGCGTGCTTCTCGAGCTCCGCCAGGTCACACGCGTCCACGGAGTCGGCGAGGTGACCGTGCGCGCACTCCGGGGGGTCAGCCTGCAGGTGCATCCCGGCGAACTGGTCGCCGTGATGGGGCCATCCGGCTCCGGCAAGTCCACGCTGCTGAATCTGGCCGGCGGGCTCGATCGGGCCAGCTCCGGCGAGGTATACGTCGAGGGCGTCGAACTGGGCGGGCTGTCACCGAACCAACTGGCCGCGTTGCGCCGGCGTCGAGTGGGCTTCGTCTTTCAGGACTTCAACTTGATCCCGTCGTTGACGGCTGTCGAGAATGTGGCTCTTCCGCTTGAGTTGGACGGCCTGGCTGTTCGCGCAGCTCGCCAAGCGGCCGAACACGCACTCGCCTTGGTGCGGGTGGGCGACTTGGCCGACCGCTTCCCCGAACAGATGTCTGGTGGCCAGCAACAACGGGTGGCCATTGCTCGCTCGCTGGTCGGCGAGCGACAGCTCCTACTCGCCGACGAGCCCACGGGGGCATTGGACTCGCACACCAGCGAGGGTGTCCTTCGCGTGCTCCGTGAACGTTGTGACGCCGGTGTCGGTGGTTTGCTGGTCACCCACGAGGCCCGACATGCCGGCTGGGCCGATCGGACAATCTTTCTCCGTGACGGCCTGCTGGTGGACACCACCGGCGATGCCGAGCAGGCCGATGACTTGCTGAGAGCACGACCATGACCGCTCACCAAGTGGGCGACCCCGCTGTCGAGGGAAACGGCCAGCCGACATCCTCCCTACCCGGTCGCCCGGTCAACGGCCCAATCAACGGCCCGGTCAACGGATTGGGCAGCTGGCTGGGCGGCTGGCGAGTGTCGTTGCGGATGGCCCGCCGGGACATGCGCCGCGACAAGGGACGCAGCCTGCTGATCGCACTGATGGTCTTGCTGCCGGTGACCCTCATCAGCTATCTCGTGACGAGTACCTACTCCGAGACCGGTGCAACCTCGGTGGCGAACACGCTGGGTGGCGCTCAGGCTCGGGTGAATTCGATAGACAGCAACGTGGTGCTGCAAACCGACACCGAGTTCGCGGGAGTCGCCGACAAGGCCGCGCGGACGATCCCCGGTTTCACACCCCGCGTCGACCTCACCGGGCGAGCTGCTGCGCTCAGTGGCCTCGTCGACGCGCCGGTTGTCCCGCAGGTGGTCTCCCGCGAACGTGCGGTGCTGGGTGATCGCAAAGTCCCCGCCATCGTCCAAGCGGTAACCAGCCTCAAGGGCCTGGCCCCCAAAGTCGCCTTGCTCTCGGGGCGCTGGCCGGCCTCGCCTGCCGAAGTCTTGGTCACTCCACGCGGGGAACACGACGGAATACCAAGGTCCGGCTCGCTGACCCTGAGCCGAGACGGCGTCGAGCGCCAGGTCGAGGTGGTGGGTACGGCAATCGGCCGCCTCGACGACGAGATGGCCAGCCTGGTCTCGGTTCCCCCCGATCAGATCGATCGGAATCCGGCCGACACCGGTGTCGAAGTCACCTGGTTGATCGGCGGAGATCGACCGGTGACCTGGTCGCAGGTGCGGACGCTGAACGAGTACGGCCTGTTCGTGCTAAGTCGAGCCGTGCTCGCCGATCCCCCATCGCGCAACGAGTTCGCACCGCAACTGCGCGAGCTGCCCGCCACCTCCAACGGCTTGAGCGGCTTGGGCCCCTTCGTTGTCGTCTCCGCGGTGCTGCTCTTCTTCTTCGCCGCGGTCATGGTCGCGCCCGCGTTCGCGGTTGGCGCCGCTCGCCAGCGCCGGACACTGGCGGTGGTTGCCAGCAACGGTGCGACCACCGCCCAGCTGCGCCGCAGCATGTTGGCGCAAGCCCTGCTGCTGGGTGTGGGCGCGGCGGCGGTAGGTGTCTTCCTGAGTGTCCTGATCGCCGGCGCCCAGATTGCGCTGATCAACCACTTCGTGCCCTGGGAGCTGCCCGGCCGGCTCCGGGTTCCGGTCATCGGTCTGATCGGCATCCTGGCCATCGCGATCACAACGGTGGTCTGCTCCGCCCTCATGCCCGCCACCAGACTCGGGCGGCTCGACATCGTCGGCGTCATGCGCGGGCAGAATGTCTCACCGCAGGCCAGTCGTCGACTTCCGATTGTTGGGTTAGGACTGATGGGGGTCGGCGCGGTCGGGGTGCTGGCGGCATTCGCGGTCAAGGGCGCCTCGCTGGGGCTGGCACTCGGTGGTATCGCCGCCCTGCTGGGTGGCGCCATTTCCGTCATTCCGATGGCGCTGGTAGTCGCCGCCAACCTCGCCTCTCGGGCACCGCTCGCCATTCGTATGGCTGCGCGAGACGCCGCCCGCCATCGACCGCGCGCGGTGCCCACCGTGGCCGCGGTGATGGCCGGATCGGCGATCTTGACCGTGGCCGGGATCGCCACCTCCAGCAACGACGCGAAGGCGCGTCGCGACTATCAGCCACAGCTTCCGTATGGCGAGATGAGCCTGACCGCCGACTTCCAGGCCGATCCGGACGGCCGGGAACTCCGCGAGAACGTCGCCCAATACGCACGCGGGCTGAATACCTACCAGGTCACCCAAATAGGGCTGCAATATGACGCGGCGCGAGAGGGTGCGGCCTATCGCGAACAACTGATGCTGGCCGTTCCGGCCGGATGCACTGCGGCGCAGACGCTCCGCAGCTATGAAAGACCCGATTCCCCGACGTGCGCCTACGCCGGATCCCATGCGACGGTCGAACGCGGCGGCCGGATCGTCGAGCCGTCAATCACCGTGCTTCCGGTTGCCCAGATGATTCGACTGTACGACCTCGACGAACGAGGCGCCGAGATCGTTCGCGCCGGCGGCATACTCTCCAGCGATCAGCTGATTTCGAAGGCAGGAGAACTTCGGATCCTCAGTGGTTCGGTCGCCGTGACAGCTCGCGGCGCCTATGGCAAGGCGACGACCGATTCGAGCCAGAAGGTCCCGGTGATACCGGTGAGCCGTGCCGTGGCCCGGGCCAACGGCGACCAATACGCCGCGATGATCGTGTCGGCCGAGGCGGCTCAGAAGCACGATTGGCCGACGTACCCGCCGAATCAGCGGCTCTACGACCCCAGCGGACCGATCTCGATAGCCACCGAGGAAGCGATTACGACGCGGCTGCCCGACAGTGTCGTGGCGGTGACCGAACGCGGCTACACCCCAGCGCTTCGGCAAATCATCGTCGGGTTCTTCATCGCCGCCGGCCTGCTGATGGTTGTGGTGACCCTGCTCGCCACCGCGCTGGCGGTGAATGAACAGCAGGGAGACCTGGCCACCCTGGCATCCGTCGGTGCTACCCGCGGCACTCGGCGGCGGATGGCGGCCGCACAGGCCGCGCTGATCGCGGGCGGCGGCTCGGTCCTGGGCATCGCGATCGGGTTGGTTCCCGGCGTTGCATTCACCTTTCCGATCACCGGAACCGGGTTCGACAAGGATGGCTACGAAGTGGTTCGCGACCCGGTCATCGTGATCCCGTGGCTGCTGCTGTTAGGCATCGTGGTCGTGGTGCCCATTGTGGCCGCCGCGCTGGCTGGTGTTGCGATCCGCCGTACCCCCACGGTCACCCACCGGACGACGTAGTGCCGACCCGTCAATCGCGGCGGGACAGCTGCTCGCGGATGGCGTCCAGACCACACCAGACCTCGTCGAACGACGTCGACAACGGGGACAGGCCGATCCGCAGTCCATGGGGGTCGCGATAGTCCGGCAGCACGTCGGCCCGCCACAACGCGGCGTTGACCTCGCGCATCCTCGGGTGGTTCATGGTGAGGTGGCCGCCGCGCAGCGCCGGGTCGCGAGGGGAGGCGAGATCCACGCCCAGCGGGACCAGCCACTCCTCGGCAAGCTCCGCCGCGTACGACGTGAGCGCGACGGACTTCGCGCGGATCGCCGGCATGCCCGCCTCATCGATGAGGTCAAGCATGTCCCGCAGCGGCTCCATCGCCAGGATCGGCGGCGTGCCGGATAGGAAACGACGCATGCCGGCAGCCGGTGACCACTCCGGACCCATCAAGAAGGAGTCCGCGTGCCCCATCCAACCGTGAATCGGCTGATCCAACTCGTCGTGCAGACGCGAGGCGACATAGCCGAACGCCGGGGATCCAGGCCCGCCGTTGAGGTACTTGTAGGTGCAGCCCACGGCGATGTCGACCATCCACGCGTCCAGTGCGGTCTCCACCGAGCCGGCCGAATGAGAGGAGTCCAGCAGGATCAATCCGCCCGCCCGATGGGTGAGGCGGGTGAGTTCGGCGGCATCGGCGAGATAGCCGGATCGGTAGGCGACGTGGCTCACCACCACCAATCCGGTCCGCTCCCCCACCGCGGCAGCCAACAACTCAGCTGTTACCCCCCGCGCTCGATCGACCGGTACCCAGACCACAGAGCAGCCTCGCTCAGCGGCGACCGCCTCCGCCACATACCGATCAGTGGGAAAGTTGTCGGTGTCGATCACGATCTCGGTCCGGGCCGGATCACGGCGCAGTTGAAGATCGACGGCGGCCCGGATCAACTTGTACAGCAGCACGGTCGTCGAATCACCGATGATCGTCTGACCTGGCGCGGCACCCAGGACGATGCGGCCCAGCTCGTCGCCAACCCTGAGCGGCGCGGCGTACCACCCCTCGTCCCAGCCGCGGATCAGACGCCCGCCCCACTCCTCGCGCACAAACTCGGCCAAGCGCTCGGCAGTGACCGCCAGTGGCCGGCCCAGGGAGTTGCCGTCGAAGTAGACCAGCGCGGACTCCGCGCCGACGAAGCGGGGGCGCATCGCCCCGAGCGGGTCGGCGGCATCCAACGCCGCCGCGTGTTCTCGATCTGACATCGCCGGCTCCTATTCGGTCGTGGCCCTGGCGGGCGCGCTAACGGCTGATCAACACACCAATCACTCCAGCCCAGTCAATCGACGTCCTCAAGGTCGGTCAGTCGCACACCGGCATGCGCCCGATAGCGGCGATTGACACTGATCAGATTGGCGGTCAGCGCCTCCACCTGGCGTGCGTTGCGCAACCGGCCGCCATATATGCCCCGGACCCCGGGGATGGTCGCGGCCAGCTCCTGAACGAAGTCCGTCGCCTCACGAGCGTCGCCGACCACCATCACGTCGGTGCGGATCGAGGTCACCGCCGGGTCATCGAGAAGCACCGCACTGAGGTGGTGAAACGCGCCGACCACCGTCGATTCCGGCAGCAGAACCGCAGCCTGTTCGGTGGCCGACCCTTCCGGCACGCTCAGCGCATAGGCCCCGTGCGTGTCGAAGCCCAGCGGATTGACACAGTCCACGACGACCTTGCCGGCCAACACCTCGGCCAGCTCGGTGAGCAGACCGGCATGACCGGCCCAGGGCACGGCAATGATCACCAGGTCGGCGGCGGCAGCAGCGTCCCGGTTGGCTGCCCCCGTGAGGTTGCCGGCGATGCTGCCGGACCCGAGTTCGGCGACCAACTCGGTCGCTGCCGCCCACGCGCGATCGGCGTCGCGGCTGCCGAGGATCACCCGTAGGCCGGCACCGGTGAATCGGCGGGCGAGGCCACGACCTTGCGGGCCGGTACCGCCGAGGACCGCGATGATCGTGTCGACCAGCGCGGCCGGTCGAGCGTCAGGTCGCCCGGTGGGCGCAGTCA
>JBOFLH010000213.1:0-2867 GCA_051657765.1 Nocardioides sp.
CCCGGCCAGATGACGCACGCTTCGGTTGCCGGCACCGCGCTGGAGGTCCCTGAGGATCTGATCCGGCTCAGTGTCGGCATCGAGACCATCGACGACCTGGTGGCCGATCTGGAGCGGTCCCTGCGGTGACCGCGGCGGCGACGGCAGGCGAGCGTTCGCTATCGGCCGGCGAGGTAGTCATCTGCGTTGACTTCGGGTCCACCTTCACCAAGGCCGCGCTCGTCGATCTCGGTGCCGGGCGGATCGTCGCGTCCGCCGTGCATCGCACCACCATCGAATCCGACGTGATGGACGGATATGACGCATGCCGGGCAGGCTTGGTCGATCGGGTCCCGCGGGCTGGGTCGGCGCGAGTGCTGGCCTGTTCCAGCGCCGGCGGCGGGCTGCGGATCGCCGTGCTCGGCAATGAAGAGCTGGTGACCGCGGAGGCCGGTCGCCGGGTGGCGCTGTCCAGCGGCGGCAGAGTAGTCGGCGTGCTGGCGACCAGCGGGGGGCACCGCATCGACGATCTGCGGGCCGCCGCGCCGGACGTGGTACTCCTGACCGGTGGCACCGACGGCGGCAACCCGGTCCCGATCCGAGCCTGGGCGGAGTCCTTGGTCGCCGGATTCTGGTCGGGACCCGTGGTCGTGGCCGGCAATCGCCAGGCCGACGCCGGCGAGATTCTGGCCGCGGGGGGAGTGCCGCATGTGGTAGCTGACAACGTCCTGCCCAAGATCGGCGTCCTCGCGCCGGCCGGCGCGAGGAGGGCCATTCGCGAGATCTTCTTGTCGCACGTCATCGGCGGCAAGCACCTCAGCAAACGAGCCGACTTCCTGGCCATGGTGCGCGGGGCAACCCCGGACATCGTGCTCATCGGCGTGGAACTGATGGCGCGTGGCCTCGGTTCCGCGCAGCCGGGGGTCGGTGACGTAGTAGTCGTCGACATCGGTGGCGCCACCACCGACGTGCACAGCGTGATCGATTTCGATTCACCGGACGCGATGTCGGACGGCCCGGCCCCCGCGCCGGCCGGTTTGTCGCGCGAGGTGGTCGCCCGCGCGCCGGTGACTCGCACCGTCGAGGGTGACTTGGGTATGCGCTGGTCGGCGCCGAGCACGATCGCCGCCGCCGGCTTAACGCACTATGCCGAGGCGGCGGCGGCTCGGGCCGCCGATCCGGGCTATCTCCCGGACCGGCCGGGGGAGACCGCCGTCGACGAGGACATCGCTGAGGCCGCCGCCGGGATTGCGTTGCGTCGTCATGCCGGACGATCACGGGTCGTGGTCGGTCCCGAGGGGCGGGTCGTGGAACGAACCGGAACCGACCTCCGCACCGCGAAGGTGCTGGTGGGCTCCGGTGGTGTGCTACGCCACGGTCCTACCGATCTGGCCGATCGTGTCTTTGCCGCCAGCGTCGGGGTCGATTCCGAAGGCGGCTGGCAGCTGCCGCACCATCCTCGTGTGCTTGTCGACCGCGACTATGTCCTCGCCGCCGCCGGGCTGCTGGCCGCCGAGTATCCGCAGGTGGCCTACCGCCTGCTGTGCGGCCTTGCCGATCGGGCTGCCCGATAGCTGGTACTCGATGACCCGGTACTCGATAGCCTGGGCAGGTGAGCAACCACCCAGACCGGCCCGAACTGGGCCACCACAAGTCGGGCCAGCCGAAACCGGCATCAAGCCCTGCGGAGCGAGCGGGGTTCAGCCGGGCGGTGATGCCGTGGGGTTACGACCTCGCCGCCGCCTGGGCCTGGCGCTTCCTGGTGCTCTGCGCCGCCGGGTATGTCGTGGTCTGGTTGCTCCACCGCTTTGCGGTGATCACCGTGCCGCTGGCGGTGTCGCTGCTGGTGACGGCCCTGGCCTACCCGGCGGTGCGGGCCCTGAACCGGGCCGGAGTCCCGCAGAAACTCGCCTCGGGGATCTTGGTGATCGGCGGTCTCGGCACGGTGGTCTTGTTGCTGACTTTTGTAGGTCAGCAGGTCGGCCGAGGCGTGGTGGACCTGGCCGATCAAGTGGTCAAGGGCATCGGCGAGATCGAAAACTGGCTCAAGACCGGCCCGCTGAATGCCAGCGACTCACAGATTAACGACTACCTGGAACAGGCGCGCAACGCAATCAGTGCCCGGGCGCAGAACCCCGAGTTCGTTAGCCAGGTCACGCACTTCGGCACCGCCGTCGGGCATGTGGTGGCCGGGTTCTTCATTGTCTTGTTCGCTACCTACTTCCTGTTGGCGGATGGCTCGCGGATTTGGGCTTGGTTTGTCCGATTGACGCCGTCCGCGGCTCGAGCCAAGGTCGACAGCTCGGGCCGAGTGGCCTGGGTATCGCTGATGCAGTTCGTGCGGGCCACGGTCTTCGTGGCGATGGCCGACTCGCTCGGAATCATGATCGGGGCCGCCATCTTGCAGGTGCCGTTCGTGCTTGCCATCGGCGTCCTGGTGTTTCTCGGGGCGTTCGTGCCGATGATCGGCGCCACCGTCGCCGGCTCGGTGGCGGTCCTCGTTGCCCTGGTCGCGCAGGGACCCTGGACGGCCCTGTTCATGGTGGGCGTGGTGATCCTGGTTCAGCAGATCGAGGGCCATGTGTTGCAGCCCTTCCTCATGGGCAGTTTTGTGTCGGTGCATCCGCTGGGCGTCATTGTCGCGATCGGTTGCGGGGTCCTGGTGGCGGGCATCGCGGGCGCCCTGATCGCGGTTCCGCTGACCGCCGCCGTCAACTCCGTCGCGCAGCATCTTGCGAGCGGCGTCGATGACGACGTGGGCCGGGCAGCCGAACAACCGCCGCCTGATGAGCCACCCGGGCAGGCTGATGAGCCGCCTGAGCAGACTGATGAGTCGGCTGGCAAGACCGCTGACGGCTCGGCCGATGGGTGATCACCCCACAACTGTC
>JBOFLH010000214.1:0-1527 GCA_051657765.1 Nocardioides sp.
GCGTGAGGTCTATGCCCGTGCGCTGCCGGCCCTGACGCAGCAGTGGGCCCGCTGACGTGGTGCGACACTCTCTCGACGGCGTCGCCTGTGATGCCGTTCCGGCCGAGTACGCGCTCTACCCCTACGGCTGCTTCACCACCTTCGTCATCGTCGACGGCAGCGTCCTCAGCTGGGACCGGCACCTGGCCCGACTCGCCCGGGGAACTCGCGCAATGTGGGACCACGAACTCGCCCCCGCGGCCATCACCTCCGCGCTGGGCACGCACCTCGACGGAGAGCCCACTGGAGCGTCCACGGTCCGGGTGACGCTGTTTCCGGCGTCCTTCGACCACCTCGCACCGGAACAGGCAGAAGGCTGCCGGATCCTGATCTCGTCCAGACCGGCGGAGTCCCCTTTCGAGGCCGGACCAGGACTCCGTGTCCGAACCGTCCAATTCCGACGCGACCTCCCCGAGGTGAAGTCGACGGGCCTGACCACGCAGCTCCATGCGCGCCGCGAAGCCCGACTCGCCGGGTGGGACGACGCCCTGTTCCTCGATCAGGACCGGGTACTCGAAGGGAGTACCTGGAGCCTGGTCGTACTCAAAGATGGAATGGCGCGGACCCCGGCAGAAGGTGTCCTGGAGAGCATCACCGTTCACAACCTGGAAGCCGTACTCCGCGAGATGGGCTGGTCATTCGAACACTGCTCGGTCTCCGTCGGTGAGTTGCGACAGGCTGAGCTCGTCCTCGCGGTCAACGTCAACAAGCCTGTTCGAGCGATCATCCGCGTCGATGACGATGACCTGGCCATGAACAGTGTTCTGCTCAAAGACCTCGCACGCCAGTACTCCGCGCTCAAGCGGACCCCGCTCAGGCTCCCGCGCCCTGGATAGCCCAAGTTGAATCGCCTGTTTGTGGTGGCAGTCCTCGGCTAACTGTGTGACACCAGCGGGAGAAATGCCTCTGGGGAGCGGCGCTGTTCTGCCGGCCCCTTGCGTCCCATCAGGACGGCCGTTCGTTCCTTGGGCGGCGGTACCGGCGGATCGTAGGTGCGGCCGTAGCAGCGGGCGATGGCCTCGATCGAGGTGTCGTTGCCGATGACTCTCTGGACATCGCGACGAAGCCAGGGGGAGTCCGCTTGGGCTGTACTCGACGTGATGTCCGGTGGGTCGATCTCGGTGAGGAGGCAGTCGATGAGTTCGGGGAAGCGAACGAGGAGAATGGCTGCGCGGGCCATGGTGTCGGTGGTCTCGTCGTGGCCGAGGTGGTCCTTGAGTGCCCAGATCATGCCCACGGCGTTGGCAGCGCGTTTCACTAGTCGTGGGTTGCTGGGCAGGATGTCGGCGTAGCGGCGGAGAAGGTGCTCTTGCCCTTGGTGGATGTCATCGTCGGCAGCACGGATGCTGCGGGCGTGGAGGAGGTCGAACCGATCGTCTTCGTCGGCGATGCTTCGGATTTTTCGGGTCAGTTGCGGGCTTTGGAGTTGCTCCGCTGTGCTGGTCGCGATCTCATCCTTGATGAGATCGAAGTGCGCGTCGGTGATTG
>JBOFLH010000215.1:0-6256 GCA_051657765.1 Nocardioides sp.
GCCACGACATCAACTCGGTCACCATTCCCGGTTGCGTCGACGGGTGGTTGGCGCTTCATCGACGTTTCGGCACCATGGACCTGGCCGAACTACTGGACCAGGCTGCGCGGCTCGCCGACCACGGGTTCCGCGTCAGCCCGGGACTGGCGCGCGCGGTCAGCGCGCTCGACCACGCCGGACGACGCTCGCTGGCTGCCTTTGCCGGCGCCACCCGGACCGGGGCGAGGCTTCGGTTGCCGGCCCTGGGTCGCACCTTGCGTGGGATCGGACAGAGCGGCCGAGCGGTGTTCTACCAGGGCGAGTTCGGTGCCGGTCTCCGCGAGCTGGGGGGCGGCCTGGTCACCCTCGCCGATCTCGAATGCGAGCAGGCCGACTGGGCCTCCCCGTTGTCGGTAGACACCTTCGGAGTCCGGCTGCACACACCGTCGCCGAATTCTCAGGGCTATCTCACGCTCGGCAGCGCCGCCCTGGCAGACCAGCTCGAACTCCCGGCCGATCCCGGCGACCCGCAGTGGGCACATCTGTTGATCGAGTGCGCGACCGCGGCGGGCCATGACCGACCGGCACTGCTGCACGAAGACGCGGACGGTGCCCGGCTTCTGCGCGCGGTGATGAGCCGGGGAGACCTCGTCGATCCGAGTCGAGCCACCCGTCGGAGGCCCCCTACGGGTAGAGGTGACACCACCTACCTGGGTGTTGTCGATCAGCACGGCACGGGCGTGTCGCTGATCCAATCCAACGCCGGTGGTCTGGGAGCGTGGCTCGCCGAGCCCAACACCGGGATCAACCTGCACAATCGGGGGATCGGCTTTTCGCTGACAACCGGCCACCCCGCGGAATACGGTGCCGGTCGTCGGCCGCCCAGCACGCTGGCGCCACTGCTGATCACTCGGGACGGTGCGCTGATGGCGGTGCTGGGTGCCATGGGCGGCGACGCTCAGCCGCAGATCCTGCTACAACTGCTGGTCCGATTGCTGGTGCACGGCGACGATCCGGCCCGCGCGATCTCGGCCGGCCGGTGGGTGTTGACCGGATCGGGCACGGGTTTTGACACTTGGGACGGCGGCGGACAGCCACAAGTGCAGGTCGAAGGCCAGGCGCCGTCCGGCTGGGATCAACTTCTGAGGCGTGGTCACCGGCTGAACCGGATCGGTGCCTATGACAGCGAGTTCGGGCATGCCCAGGCGATCGTGGTGGACGCCGGTGGTGTGCGCTCAGGCTTCGCCGACCCGCGCACCGTGGTGGGTTCGTGCGCAGCCGGCTAGTTGTTATCGGCGGGTAGCGATCACGGCCGACGCGTCGCGCGCGACCATCACTTCCACTGACGTGAACCGGTCGTCGGTCAGCCACTCCTCACGCAAGGTGTCAACGCGACCACCGGCGACTGGCGGCCAGGACTCGCAGGGGGTGAAGTCGTCGAGCACCACGATCCCGCCCGATTCGACCAGGTCGGCCACCCGGTCCACGCCGACCTCGGCGGGCTGATCGGAGTCCAAGAACAACAGTGAGAACGGCCCTTGATCGGTCAGCGTGGACCAATTCGCGGCCAACACCTCCACACTCGGGTCGTCGTCGAAGATGACGGCCGCGGCCTCTGCCAACCGTGGGTTCAGCTCCGCGGTGATAATCCGGGTGTTATCTCGCATACCCGAGCGCAACCACGCGGTACCGACCCCACAGCCGGTGCCGAACTCCGCCATCGTGCCGGCCCGCGTCGCGGCCAAGGTCGCGAGCAGTCGTCCGGTCTCGTTACGGCAGAAGCCGACGTAGCCGGCTTTGCGAGACACGGCGAACGCCCGAGAGACAATGGTGGGCAGGTCGGGCGGCGCGCTCATGGTGCCATGATGACCGCTCCGGCGGTCACTGTCCGGCATCTTGGGATATGAAACATGCGTCTTGAAATGTGAACTGGCTGTTGCCGCTCGTCTAGCCTCGGTTCATGGGTATGCAACACGTGAGACTGGCGGTCATCGGCGGCGACGGTATCGGTCCCGAGGTGACTGCCGAAGCGCTCAAGGTGCTCACCGCCGCGGCGCCGGATGTGAAGTTCGAAACCACTGCCTATGACCTGGGCGCGGAACGCTATCTCGCCACCGGTGAGGTGCTGCCGGACTCGGTGCTCACGGAGATTCGCGATCACGACGCGATTCTGCTGGGTGCGGTCGGCGGCCGTCCCGGCGACCCCAAGCTGCCGCCGGGCGTCTTGGAGCGAGGGTTGCTGTTGCGGCTGCGTTTCGAGCTCGATCACTATGTGAATCTCCGGCCGTCGAGGATCTTTCCAGGCGCGGTGTCCCCATTGGCGGCGCCCGGCGAGGTTGACTTCGTCGTCGTGCGGGAGGGCACCGAAGGCCCCTACACCGGCAACGGTGGCGCGTTGCGGGTAGGTTCCGCGGCGGAGGTGGCCACCGAGGTGTCGATCAACACGGCGTACGGCGTCGAACGGGTGGTGCGCGACGCGTTCGCGCGAGCACAGCGACGACCGCGAAAGAAACTGACCTTGATTCACAAAACCAACGTGTTGGTCTACTCCGGCGCGGTCTGGTCGCGGATCGTCGGTGCGGTGGCCACCGAGTTCCCCGAGGTGAGCGTGGACTACCTGCATATCGACGCGGCCACCATCTTCATGACGACCGACCCGTCCCGATTCGACGTGATCGTGACCGACAACCTCTTCGGGGACATCATCACCGACCTGGCCGCCGCGATCACCGGCGGCATCGGGCTGGCTGCCTCAGGAAACGTCAATCCGGACCGGACCGCGCCGTCGATGTTCGAACCGGTGCACGGTTCAGCCCCGGACATCGCCGGCCAGCAGAAGGCGGATCCGACTGCCGCCATCTTGTCCGCATCCCTGCTCCTGGACCACCTGGGTCAGCCGGCTGCGGCGGCCGCGATCGAGACTGCGGTGATCTCCGATCTCGCCGGGCGCGGCGGGAAAACCCGGCGCACAGCCGAGATCGGCGACGCCATCGCGACTGAAGTGGCGCGGTGACTGCCCCGGCGCCGCGGATGCCGGCCCCGACGATGTGCCGCCACCTCCTAGGAAAGGTCTATTGACGTGCCAGCAATGCAGATCAGCTCCACACTGACCGGCACCCCGACCGACGATTCCCGGGTCGCGGAGATCCTGGCCGACCCCGGTTTCGGCGTGCACTTCACCGATCACATGTTCGCGGTCGAGTGGACCCCGGAGGCCGGTTGGCACAACGCCAGGATCACGCCGTACGGTCCGCTGACCCTCGATCCGGCCACCGCGGTGCTGCACTACGCGCAAGAAAGCTTCGAAGGCCTGAAGGCCTACCGTCATGACGACGGGTCGATCTGGACGTTCCGTCCCGAGGAGAATGCGGCCCGGATGGTGCGCTCCTCGCATCGACTCGCGCTGCCAGTGCTCGAGGTCGAGGACTTCATCGCCGCGATCGACGCGCTGGTTGCGGTCGATCGCCGGTGGGTGCCCGACCAATCCGGTGAGAAAAGCCTGTACGTGCGCCCGTTCATGTTCGCCTCGGAGAGTTTCCTCGGGGTGCGTCCGGCCCACCATGTGACCTTCATGGTGATCTGCTCACCGGCCGGCGCCTACTTCGCCAAGGGCGTCAAGCCGGTGACCTTGTGGCTGTCGGAGGAGTACACCCGCGCCGGGCGAGGCGGCATGGGCGCGGCCAAGGCGGGCGGCAACTACGCCAGCTCACTGGCGGCGCAACAGCAGGCGATCGCCCGGGGCTGCGATCAGGTGGTGTTCCTGGACACCCGAGAGGGAAGGTACGTCGAGGAACTCGGCGGCATGAACATGTACTTCGTGTATGCCGACGGTCGTTTCGTCACCCCGGAAACCGGGACCATCCTGGAGGGAATCACCCGTAAGAGCATCATCCAGCTCGCCGAGTCGATGGGCTTCAAGGTGGAGGAACGGCGCATCGACATCGACGAATGGCGCACCGGGGTGTCCAGCGGGGATATCACCGAGGTGTTCGCGTGCGGCACCGCGGCGGTGGTGACCCCGGTCGAGGCGTTGCGGTGGGAGGGCGGTGAGACCCCGCGCCACCAGGAGCCGGGGGAGACCACGATGGCGATCCGCAAGGCATTGGTCGACGTGCAGTTCGGGCGCGCCGAGGATACTTTCGGTTGGATGCATCGAGTCTGCTAGCACCCCCACGACTCAATTCCCGCCGAGGCGTCACAAAATCCCGCCGAGACGTCACAAAGGGTCACTAGGCCACCGCCGATGCAAAGGTAACCTCTTTCCGTGACCTCCCCGTCTGCGCCGGCCGGCCCCCCGTCGGAGTTGACGGTCGGGGGATATCAGCTGCTGGCGCGCATCGGCGAAGGTGGGATGGGTGTGGTTCACCTGGCGCGACAGCCGGGCGGAGAACGAGTCGCTCTCAAAGTCATCAGGCCGCATATCGTTGGCGACCACGAGGCCCGCCAGCGATTGGCTAGCGAGGTCAAGTCGCTGCGTCGGATTCGTTCCAGACGCGTAGCCGAAGTCGTGGACGCCGACCCGTGGGGTGAGATTCCGTTCGTGGCGACTCGATATGTCCCTGGCTTGTCCCTCGCGGAACACGTCGCCGACGAAGGGCCGATCGTGGGTCACGAGCTGACTCGGTTTGCGTGGAGCTTGGCCGAGGCGGTGTCTGACGTACACGAGGGGGGCGTACTCCATCGCGACATCAAGCCGAGCAATGTGCTTTTGGAGGGACGCAACCCGGTCCTTATCGACTTCGGGCTGGCCCGAGTTGCCGACGACCCCAAGCTCACCCACACCGGATGGTTGCTGGGGACTCCGGGCTACCTGGCCCCAGAGATCCTGCAAGGCTTTGATGCGACGGTAGCTTCCGACGTGCACTCGTGGGCGGCGACCGTGGCATATGCCGGCATCGGCAGATCGCCCTTTGGGTCCGGGCCGTCGGCCGCCATCATGGACCGGGTGCGTCGTGGTGAGGCTGATCTCACCGGGCTGCCGACTCCCCTCGTCGAAGTGATCGGCGCGGCGCTCGGCCCGGACCCGCTCAACCGGCCCACCTTGCCCTCGCTGTTGTCATGGTTGCGGCGCCAGATAGGTAACGCTATGCCCATAAACGATGCCCTCCTGGAGCTGAGGTCGGCGCCGGACGCCCCATTGCCGACGATGCCAGTCTCCGCAGATCAGCGGTCTGTGGGATTTCGTGACCCCTCGGCGGGATTCGGTGACGCGTCATCGAGATTGGGTGACCCCTCGGGGGGATTTAGTGACGCCTCGGCGGAGGTGACCGCTCGGCTGGACAACCAGGGCCGAGTGGTTCCGCCGACCCAGGTTCTCCCCGAGGACCCGCCCGGCGCACCTCAGGATCACGCCGACACCGCCCAGCACCAACCCAGTGCCGCCCAGCACCAACCCAGTGCCGCCCAGCACCAACCCAGTGCCGCCCAGCACCAACCCAGTGCCGCCCACGACCAACCCAGCCCGGCCAGGCCGAACGCTGTGCTGGCCTCGCCCGACGCGACCGCGACCTATCCGACCCGACCTTCGGTTGCTACCGCCCCGGACGTCGCGGCGCGCGGAGTCGAGCAGGGGCGCGCCGAAGGCGGTGGCATCCAGCGGCCGGGCGTCGAGTCCGACGATCCCGGCCGGGTTGTCATGCCGGCGGACCAACCGTCGACCGGTGAGCGGCTCCGTCGAGCAGCCCTGGTCGGTCTGGCCGGGTTGGCGACAGCCGAGGCGATTGCGGCCTATCCCTACCTGGGCACGCTGGCGACGGTGGCCGGGGTGTGGGTGCTCCGCTCGCTATCGCTCACCGCAAGCGCCGCCGGTGACCGGCAACGGGCCCGCGGCACGAAGTGGTATGACGGGCCGCAGGCGATCTTGAGCAGCCCGTGGTATCTGGTCGCGTCGGTGCCGGGCACCCTGGTGTTGGTGCTGTGGTCCCTGGGCATCGCCGTTGCCGCAGGATTGATCGGTTTCGCCCTCGCACTGGACTCAGTGAGCACGTTGTTGTTGGGTGGTTCGGCCTTCGTCACCGCGATGTGGTGGGGTCCGGGGAGCGTACGCGTCCGAAGGCCGGTCCGCCGACTGCTCCGCCCGGTTTGCCGACGTGTCCCGGCCTGGATCCTGGTCGCGTTCGGCGCTCTTGTGCTCGCGGGCCTGCTCGCGGTACTGCTCCGCAATCCGGGGACGGACTGGTCGCCGGCGTCGGACGGACCGCTGGCTGGTCTTCCCCAGCTGCCGGGCTGGCTGCGGAACTGACCAGGCAGCGGACGAACCGGGACCGGGCCACTGACC
>JBOFLH010000216.1:0-6841 GCA_051657765.1 Nocardioides sp.
TGAGGCGGGAAGCGCTGGCGCTGACGGCTCGATCACAGCCTCAGCTGCCAGACCAGCGCCCTTCGGTGCACTCGGTTCCATCGAGGGGTGGGTCGGATTCGTTGGCGTCCCTGCCCCGGCAGCCGGCGCGTCACCGACCGCGGACGGAACCTTCTCCGTTGGCGCTGACGACGCACGTGCTGGGTCCGGCTGACCGGTTGCCGGGGCGGCCGCGGGTCGAGCGGGGGCCCCGGGTGGAGCGTCCGCGATCATGATCCGGCGCTCCAAGCGATCCAGCCGAGCCCAGATCCCGTCCGTCGAATGATCGGCGCCCGGCAGCAAGACGCGGGCACAGATCAGCTCCAGCAGCAGCCTCGGCGCGGTCGCTCCGCGCATCTCGGTCAGCCCGGTGGCGAGCAGATCGGCCGCCCTGTTCAGGTCAGCCCGACCGAACCGGGCAGCCTGCGCGACCAGCCGCTCCGCTTGATCATCCGAGACGTCGATCAGACCGGTCGCCGGCGCATCAGGGACGGCCGAGACGATGACGAGGTCCCGGAGCCGACGCAACAGATCCTCGGCAAAGCGGCGCGGATCCTGGCCTGTCTCGATCACCTTGTCGACGACCCCGAACACCGAGCCACCGTCGTGGGCCGCGAAAGCATCGACCACATCGTCCAACAGCGAATCCGGAGTGTAGCCGAGCAGGCCCGCCGCCAACGCGTAAGTCACACCGTCCGAACCTGCGCCACCTAGCAACTGATCCAACACGGACAGCGTGTCCCGCGCCGAGCCCGCGCCCGCGCGAACCACCAGCGGCAGCGCCGCCGGCTCGATGGTGACCCCTTCCTTCTCAGCGAGTCCGGCGAGGTAGGCGGACAGCAATCGCGGTGGGATCAACCGGAACGGATAGTGGTGTGTGCGAGAGCGAATGGTGGGGAGCACCTTCTCCGGCTCGGTGGTCGCGAAGATGAAGCGGAGATGAGGGGGCGGCTCCTCCACCAACTTCAGCAGCGCGTTGAACCCTTGAGTCGACACCATGTGCGCCTCGTCGATGATGTAGACCTTGTAGGTGCTGGCGACCGGTGCGAAGAACGCCTTCTCTCGAAGATCCCGCGCGTCATCAACTCCACCATGTGACGCCGCGTCGATCTCGATGACATCGATGGACCCCGGCCCGCCGCGCGCGAGATCTCGACAGCTGCGGCACTCGCCGCAGGGGTCGGGAATGGGCGCCCGCTCACAGTTCAGGGCGCGCGCGAGGATCCGGGCGGACGTAGTCTTCCCGCAACCTCTGGGCCCCGAGAACAGATAGGCGTGGTTCACCCGGTTGTTGGCGAGCGCGGACCGCAACGGGGTGGTGACGTGATCCTGGCCGATGACCTCAGTGAAAGTCTCCGGCCGGTAGCGGCGATACAACGCGAGGGGTGACTCCACGACTGAACCCTAGCCAGACTCGCCGACACCGCGCATGCGGTAGGTCCACGATCCCATCCTCCGGAAAGTGCGCGTTCGCTGTTGCCAACCGGCCGCGCTGGCAGCGACAAGGATGCATTACGCATGAGCGACAAACGCAAGAGGCCCCTCGTGCACCCGGCAGAGCTCACTTACCCTTGCTGCCTTCCGGCCCTGGGGGAGTTGGGTGAGTTGCCGCCGCACGAGGGGTTGCCCTGAGTCTAGGCGATTTCCTCGAGCGTCCCGCGCGCGGGTATGGTCCTCCACGGAGGATTCGCCTAGTGGCCTATGGCGCTCGCTTGGAAAGCGGGTTGGGTTAATAGCCCTCAGGGGTTCGAATCCCCTATCCTCCGCCATAAGCGCCTTATTCGAACTAGCGAGGGAACGTCCCTCGGCTCGGACGAGTAGGTCGCCTAAGGAAATCGAAGCACGAGGCGTTTCGACCGGAAGGTCGGGACGCCTCTTTTCGTGTCCGCCCCCGGGCGCCTGGCCTGCCGGGTGGATCCGGACACGGGCCGCGTCGGCTGCTTGGACGATCTCTCCGATCTCGGGCCGGAAGTCGGCACCGCTGACGCCGTCCTCACCGACATAGATCTGCCTGAACAGTGCGTCGTTGATGATCCCTCGCACTTGGTCGTTCTTCTCGGCATACAGCCCTGGTACGTCTCGCAGCAGCTGGATGGCAGCCAGGATCGCATCGGCGCCGAGTCGGACTTGTTCGGTGGAGTCGGCGAGGTCCTGGGTCAGCCGAAGTCGGTCGGCCAGGAGCTTGTTGAGTCGTGTGCGGATCTTGGCTTTTGGCAGGGTGCCGTTCGGCTACGAGATCGATGAGGCGTTCTTCTTGCTTGTCGAGGCCTGCCAGCTTCTTCTGCAAGGCGGCAGGGTCTGCTGCATGATCGGGTGACAGGTTGGGTCACGCAGCCTGACTGGCTGGTGTGGTGATGATGGTCTCGTATTCGATGGGTGTCAACCGGCCCAGGGTGTCCTGTCTGCGTCGGCGGTGGTAGGTGCGTTCGATCCAGGTCACGATCGCGGTGCGGAGTTCGTCTCGGGTGGCCCAGGTCTTGGTGTTCAGGACGTTCTTTTGGAGCAGGCTGAAGAACGATTCCATGGCGGCGTTGTCGCCGGCCGCGCCGACCCGGCCCATGGATCCGACCAGCTGGTGGCGGGTGAGAGCGCGCTGGGCTTTCCGTGATCTGAATTGCGATCCTCGTTCTGAATGGACCACGCAGCCGGCGACGTCGTGGCCGGCGGGCCTGGCGCATCGCGACGGCGTTGTCGAACGCAGCGACCGCGATCCGGGCCTTCATCCGATCGCTGATGGAGTAGCCCACGATCCGGTTACCACACACGTCCTTGACCGCGCACAAGTAGAGCTTGCCCTCACCGGTGGGATGCTCGGTGTAGGGGTCGGACCGGGGCGCCCTGTCAGCCTTGCGGCTGGTGGGTTTCCCCGGCCCGCCCTCCGAACCGGACGTGCCCATTCCTGAGCATCCGGCTCTCCATCTGGTTTCATGCCGCTGTGGTGCTCGTCCGTGGCATCCAGGGATTCGGGATCTTGGTTCCCCGGTAGCGGTAGCGGGTCACTGGGACCTGCCAGGCGCGGAAGAACTCGATCCCGTCCGCCGCGATGTGCCATCCGGGCAGGAAGCGTCGGATCACGGTGTGCTTGTTCAACTTGGGGTGGCGCTTCATCAGCCAGCGGACAACTCGCCAGAAGGCGAAGTGGTCGACGTAGCCGAAGGTGCGCTTGGAAACCCCGTGTTGGAAGTAGTTGCACCAGCCCCTGATCGCCGGGTTGAGCCGACGCAGGAGGTCCGCGAGCGTGCGATGTGCCTTCCGGCGGGTCAGCAGTCTGATCTTGGCCTTGATCGAAGCAAGTGCCTTCTTCGATGGGTAGGTGTAGACCGTCTGCTTGGTCCCGCCGCGTCCTTGCCAGGTCCGGCGCTGGATGCGCCAGCCGAGGAAGTCGAAACCGTCCGCGATGTGGGTCAGGTGGGTCTTCTCTTCCGACAGGCGAAGGCCCATCGGAGCCAACACGCTGGTTACCTCGCCGAACAGCGCTTCGGCATCGTCGCGTGAGCCGTGGACGAGGACAACGAAGTCATCGGCATAGCGAATGAGCTTCATCGTCGCGCCCCCGGCGCGCCGGTGCTTCACACGCATCCATTCCGGGCCGAGCGCTTCCCACTTGTTGCGGAAGTGCTCGTCCAGCACGGACAAGGCGACGTTGGCCAGCAGCGGTGAGAGGATCCCGCCTTGCGGGGTGCCGGTGCGGGTGTCCCTCTTCAGCCCATCCTCGGTGAGGACGCCTGCCTTGAGGAACGCGCGAATGAGCGCCAGAGCCCGCTTGTCGGCGATCCGGCCACGGACCCGCTCCATGAGGGCGGTGTGGTCGATCTCGACGAAGCGCGCCTTGATGTCACCCTCGAACACCCACTCATAGGAGCGGTTGCCCGTTGTGTAGTAGTGAATCTCGGCGACCGCGTCCTGGGCTCGTCTCCTCGGCCGGAACCCGTAAGAACTGGGTTCGAAGTCGGCTTCGAAGATCGGCTCCAACACCAGCTTCAAGGACGCCTGGACAATCCGGTCGGTCGTCGTCGGGATCCCCAGCGAGCGGGTCTTCCCGCCCGCTTTCGGGATCCGACGTTCCCGGACCGGCAGTGGCGTGAACTCACCGGACTTCAACTGCTGGCGCAGGTCGGCGAGCATCCCGGTCACGTCCCCCGGGGCGATGAATCGCGGAACGACCCCATCAACCCCGGCAGTGCGGCCGCCCTTGTTGCCCCGCACCCGGTCCCACGCCGCCATGAGGAACGCGGGATCGTGGACAAGGTTGAACACATCATCGAACCGGCGACCGGGATCGGCCGCCGCCCAACGGTGCAGCTTCGTCTGCATCGCAAGTACCCGCGCCCACGCGACCGTCGTCTCGACGACCTCGTTGGGCCACGGAACACCCGTATTCACCGGTGTGGCTCCTTCTCATGCATCGGTTGCTGCTGAATCAGACTGGGCCCCTTCGCCATGTGGTCGGCTTTCCCGACCTCGGACTACTACGGGCCCTCCGCCCCCTGCCGCCAGCATCAGTCGGCGACAGACCTTCCCGCGACACCGGGCGGGCTGCCCGGGACCACCGGGGACTGCCGGCAGGGTTCCCACGTTCACTGTTGACCGTTCGACGGGATCGGCATCCAGCTATGCCCCTGCACCCTCGCCATGGCTACGCCGCAGGCTTTCACCATGGCCTCCCGATCCGACGACATTCTTCGTCCCGGGAGTTCCCCGACCCGACCCCGAAAAAGGGTCCGGACGGGTGCGCGGTGCGACCCAGCCCATGTCCGCCAGGTTCCGGGCTGGTGGGCTCTCTTGAGGGGCGTTCAGACACTGGTTCCTCGCGTATGCCTCTCCGTCTTGCTAGCCGAGCCCGCACCATCTGGCAGTACTGGTACGACTCGTCGTTGTCAGGGCCGCTGTCCACCCTCACCCCCGTCCCGGAGATCAGGCTGCCCTCAGCTTCACCCCGCTGCTGCGACAGCAAGGCGGTGATGGCCTCTCACCCCCACTCGGTTCAACAGCGCCTCGTGGCGCACGAAGTCCGCAACCCACAACCGGTCCGGTGCCTTAGCGGTGAACTCATGCCGGATCCGGCCCTTCTCCTCGATCACGGCGACCAAGTCGTCGTGGACCGGCGGCCCGGGCCTCTTGGCCTTCCCACGGCGCTTCTTCGGCTTGCCGAACGAGGACCACCAGCGGTTCTGTGAGCAGATCTTCCACGCGGTCCGGGTCCGCCATCGCCTCGCCCACCAGCGCGGCTTCATCGACCAAGAACCGGTACCCGAACTCGGGGTCATCGCAATGGGCGTCGAACAGCGCGTTGGCTCGGTAAGCCTCGGTGTACTCGGCGTCGGTGACTGGGCAGGCCAGCCACCGGTAGTAGGGCTGGCGGGCCAGCCCAAGCACCCGACACGTCACCGCGACCGGCACCCTGATCGGGGCGCCGGCCGCGGCCAACTCACGGACAAGCGGGTACATCACTTTCCCGGCAGGTTGGCCTGCGACAGATACGCCGCCGCACGCCTCAGAACCTCGTTCTCCTGCTCCTACAACCGGTTTCGGCGCTTGAGATCACGCAGCACAACCGCCTGGTCCGCACTCAGCCCCGGCTTGCCTCCGTCCTCGACATCGGCCTGACGAAGCCACTTTCTGCAAAGTCACCGGATGAACACCGAAGTCCTTAGCGACCTGCTCGACAGTGACTCCAGACTCACGGCTCCTCGCGACGCGCACAACATCCTCGCGGAACTCCTTCGGATACGGCTTGGGCACAGCAACATCCTCTCAGGCAGCCCACTCGGGCAAGCCAGATCAGCTGTCACCAACCCATGCAGCAGACCCCACATCACCGCGAAGACCCCAACCCCCGACCACGCCCAGCAACTCATCAACCGCGTAACCCACTAAAACTGTGCCAGTCAGGGCGTGTCCGGCCTGTTCTCGCCGTTGGTAATTTCCGAGCCGAGCCTCCCCGTGGGTTCCCCGACCGCCCGAACCGGGGCAACCGGGATCGCCACTGTACCCAAGGAACCGGGTGGAATGGAGGGCCTGAACCTGAGGAACTGGCGAGGACCAAATGGGGCGAACCCGGCCCCCGGCTCCCGGCCCAACGGGTGGCCACGGACGGACGCCCGGCGAACACCCCGCGTCCGGGCAGTGTCACCCTTGGGTCCCCGCCGTGTCGTTGGCACCCGACTGCGCGGACGGAACGCTAGTTCTCGGCACCGGAAGGGACGACCCAGAGGCGGAACCCCGTGGGCCTTGGCGGACCTGGGCTCCCGCTGGCACAGGGTTGTCCCTTTCGGTGCTATCCAGATAGTTGAGGGGCGATGGGAACTTGCCATCATACATCTGAAGATGTACGCAAGCGGTCGTCAGACAATTGCCGACGATACACCTCTAAGGCGTCGGCAATCTGTTGCGCAACTTCATTTGGGGACTCGTGCTCCCAAAAGCGTAAGACTCGCCAGCCTGCGACTTGAAGCACTTCGGTGGTTTCTAGATCTCTGGCCACATTTCTGGCGAGCTTATCCGTCCAGTAGCCCGCGTTGGATTTTGCCGAGCTGCGGTGAAGGGGCAAGCGTGCCAGAAGCAACCATCAATGAATATTGCAATGCGCTGGTGGGTAAAACGATGTCAGCAGACCTCTGGAAGCCTGGGATTGGGCGAAGTGCAACCCGGTAACGCAGCCCTCTGGCGTGTAGCAACCGACGTACGGCCAATTCAGGCTTTGTGGGCTCTTCATGATTGTGGGTGTGGTTGGGTGAGGCCGTCGTGACGACTTCGGTCGGCGCGTCTTGCCTGGATGGGGGTCGAGGTCTCCCGAGGATGGAAGTTCTGACACTGTCCATCT
>JBOFLH010000217.1:0-1562 GCA_051657765.1 Nocardioides sp.
CCGGCAGCAACGGTCGCCAGGAGCCGCCGATGATGAGGATGGCCACCGCCAACAACCCCAAGAGCGGTAGGCCGTAGGACATCATCACCACGTAGCCCAGCGTGAGACCGGCGAGTACCGACCACGTCAGGCTGCGGCGCGTCGTCGCCAAGGCAAGGGCGGCCATCCCCCAGGCGGCGAAAGCGCCGAACACGGCGTCAGCGGAGACACACATCCAGACGGCGGCCGGCGCGAACACCAAGAACGGTGCGGCCCGACGCGCCGCTGCTTCCGCGCCGAGCGTGCGAAGCGTGCACAACACGGCTGGTGCTGTGCTGGCCGCGACCAGGGTGACCACGATTCCGGCCGCGAGACCACTGCCGAGCCCGAGCCGGACCAGCGCAATGAAAAACAACACTGCCCCGGGAGGATGGCCGGCCAAGTGGGTGGGCCAGTTGTCGCGGGAGTATAGCGGTATTCGGGAAACGTACTCCTGGAGCATGCCCGGAATGTCTGAGGTGGCTCGCGCGGTGCGCAAGTATTCGGAGGGGTAGTTGAGGACGTCGGCGATACCGTCGCGGCCGTCGACCAGCACCAGGGCGAACATCCAGGCCAGCCCGGCGCAGTAACAGGCGACTAGCAGGCTGCGCCACCGAACGGTTTCGGCCACCCGGGCGGCGTACGCCGTAGCCAAGGCGCCGACGGCTAAGGCGGGGATCGTGCCCACGCCGACTCGCGGCTCCCACTCGGCAAGAAACGGAGGAAACCGCCGTACTTCGACATTCCAACCGGTTGCCAGCGGGATGAACACGCCGGCCGCCATCAAGGCGATCGCCGAGCCCAAGCCCACCCAACGGGCCGCAATCCGCGGTGCGGAGACCGGGCGCTCGGGAGAGGCGAGAGTTGATGTCGTCATGAGGCGATGGTAGGCGCGCGCCGCGCCGACTCCTGCTGATCGGGAGCCTTGTCATCGTCCCGTAAGAGATTCTGCCCAGTACCGGGTCCGGCCTTCCGTAGCGTTCTCCGCATGGACTGCCAGCTGATTCTTCCCTGCCGCAATGAGGGGCCGGCTCTACCGGCGCTCCTCGCCTCGGTTCCTGCGGACATCTCGGTCATCGTCGTGGACAACGGCTCCACCGACGACACGGCCGCGGTCGCTCGATTGCATGGCGCGACGGTGGTGCAGGAGAATCGACCGGGATACGGGGCGGCGGTGCACGCCGGCGTCGTCGCGGCGACCGCGGAATACGTCGCGGTAGCCGATGGCGATGGTAGCTTCACCCTCCATGATCTCCTGCCGATGCTCGATGACGTGCGCCGCGATGTCGCTGACCTGTCGGTCGGTCGGCGGCGCCCCACCGCCTTGGGTATCTGGCCGTGGCATGCACGGGTCGGCAACGCGCTGATCGTGACGTGGTTGCGGCGCCGGATCCAGATGCCGGTTCACGACATTGCCCCGATGCGGGTGTGTCGTCGCGAGCACCTGCTCGACCTGGGTGTGCAGGACCGTCGCTTCGGCTATCCGGTCGAGTTGCTACAGCGGGCGACCCGGGCCGGCTGGCGGATCACCGAACACGACGTGG
>JBOFLH010000218.1:0-4392 GCA_051657765.1 Nocardioides sp.
GCGCTGCCGGACGACGCCGCGTTCGACCTGGCATTCATCGACGCCGACAAGACCGGCTACCTCAGCTACTACGAGGCGCTGTTGCCCCGGATGCGCGAGCGCGGGCTGATCCTGGTGGACAACACCCTGTGGTCCCGCCAGGTGCTGCCCGACCACGACAACCCGAACGGCCACGACGGCTCGGACGACCAGGACCGCTCCGACGCGAGCGCGGGCAACGGCCCAGACGCTGGCCTCAGCGGCTCAGCTGCCGAGGCCAGCGGTCCGGATGCCGACACCCGCGCGCTCCGCGCGTTCAACGACGCGGTGGCCGCGGACCACCGGGTCTGGTCCACGATCATCCCGATCGGCGACGGCCTCACCCTGATCCAACGCCGGTGATCCGGAGCAATACTCATCAAGCCTTTCAGTGCCTAGAACTCTTGCGTGGGTTAGGCGTTCGGACCGCACATCCCGTCATCACGTCAATGTCCGACGGGCTCCCTAGCATCTGCGAGGATGCTGGGCGACGAGTTTGAAACGGAGGAAGCATGGCGCGCGCCGATCTGCTGCTGGCCCTCATCAGTTCAGGCGCAGGTGGCGACGATCTTGCCTTTCGCCGAGCGGCCGAAGCCTTGATCGCCGAAGAAGAGGGCAAGAAGCACAACGTTCTTGCTTCCCAACTGAGTACCGCTCTGACCAGGCGCCGTCCGGTTTCAAACATCTCGCCACTCGCTCGCAGCGATGCGACCGCGTCCCTGCTCCACGAAGTTGAACCGGAGAGACGTGTAACAGAACTCGTGTTGCCTCCCTCAGCCCGCCAGGCTGTGAATCAGCTAGTCGAAGAACATCACCGAAGGGATCTCCTGCGGAGCCACGGAGTCGAGCCTCGCCATCGCGTGCTGTTGGTCGGCCCTCCAGGCGGAGGCAAGACGACGCTTGCTGAGGCGATCGCGGCGGAGCTCGCCGTCCCCCTTCTCTATGTGCGCTATGAAGGTCTCATCGGTAGTTTTCTCGGTGAGACCGCGTCAAGACTCGAAACTCTGTTCGCCGCCGTCCGCATCCGCCCGTGTGTGCTCTTCTTCGATGAGTTCGACGCCGTCGCGAAAGAACGCGGCGATACGCACGAGACCGGCGAGATCAAGAGAGTTGTGAGCTCCCTACTGCTGCAAGTCGACAAACTCCCCAGTCACGTCGTGATCGTTGCCGCGACCAACCACGCCGAGCTGCTCGACCGTGCGGTTTGGCGTCGGATGCAGCTTCGGATCGAATTACCCCAGCCGACCCGGGCCGCCACAATCGAATTTCTCAACGCCTGGGCACAGCGGACCGGAATCGACCTTGGGCTCGCGTCCAAGACCATCGCCGAACGGCTCCAGAGCGTTAGCTTTGCTGAGCTGGAGGAGTTCGCTTTAGATGTCCAGCGTCATTCCATCTTGTCTGGCCCTGAACCACAAGCTCGGGAGGTCACGCAACGCGTCCTTAAGGACTGGGCCAGTCGCTCTCGAACTAATCAGAGGTGACCGCGCCTCTGGGCGATGTCTCGCCGCAACGGCCGATAATCTTGGGCGCAGTGGGCGCGTTGAAGGACATCCGCCGCCAGCGTGGTGGCGGCGGGCGCGTCAACTTCACCAACGTAGAAGAACGTGTCCGGCGTCTCGATGATCAGTTCGGCCGCCTCGAAGCAGCACTCGGTGCTCAGATCCAGCTCGCTGCGTCCATCCAGGCGGCCGATCCGCAGCTGGTGCTCGTCCTGGAAGCGCGCGATGAGGGCATCGACTTGACTGGCGTAGCAAACAGGCTTGGAATCGAGATTCTCAGCGAGGCCGAAACATGGGTCGAGCCCGACGAAGAATTTGAACTGAAATCACAACGACCGCGTAATCCTCTTGTCTCGTCCTGCATACATGCAATTTGCGTCAACGAAACTTCGCTCGAAGAACTGCTCCGCCTGTGGCGGAGCTGGAAACAACGCGAAGCGCTCCCGCTAGGTCGCACACCCCTTCGTGACTTCTTCCAGCACCTCAAAGATGTGCGTCCGTGGGGACCTCAAGATCGACTGAAGCTCATCGACTGGGATGTTCACTTCCAGGGCCGTGATCCCGACGCGCTCGTGTCGATCGACATCGAACTGTGGTTCCGCTCGTCAGCCGACCGGCGCATGAGAGTTCAATCGGAAGTGGCTGCATTACTCCAGCGCGATGAGGGCACGGTCAGATCATCCGCTGTGATCGAGGAGATCGGCTACCACGGTCTCAAGGCCACGGTGCCCAACCGGCTCGTCGAACAGCTAGCCCACAGGCAGTTCGACGCAGTCCAAACCGTCCAGTCCGCAAACGTCATGTACCTACGGGCCACCGGCCAAGCCGCTCTACCAGCGGGCGAGGAGACAGATCAAGACGTCACCACGGATGAAGCTGCGCCCACAGGCGCGCCGGTGTTGTGCTTGCTCGACGGCATGCCCGCCTCAAACCACCCTCTGCTGACAGGACGCGTGATCGTCCTCGATCCGGACGACCTGGGCTCCGGCTACACGGTCGAGGAACGCAGGCACGGAACTGAAATGGCCTCCGCCGCTGTATGGGGCGATCGCGGCAACGATGAACGGCCCGCTTCGCGGCCTGTGCTCGTTCGACCAATCCTGCGCCCGTGCGAAGAGACGATAAACCGAGTCGAAGAACTGCCCGTCGGAGCACTCGTGCCCGATCTGATGCGACGCACCTTTCGTGACCTATTCGAGGAGGGCAGTGGCGGCACTCCAGCCAGCGCGCCCGAGATCGCCATCATCAACCTGTCTGTCGGCGATCCAGCGACACCCTTCGACGCCGTGTTGTCCTCCTGGGCGCGCACGATCGACTGGCTCAGCTATCACTATGGAGTCTTGGTCATCGTGTCGGCTGGCAACTACACGACTCTCGATCTGACCCCCTCAGACAGTGCCGAACTCGCCAAGCTCGCAGGAGACGATCGACGCCAAGCAACACTGGAAGCGCTCAATCGGCAGCAGAATCAACGACGATTAATTGCGCCCGCTGAGTCGATCAACGCGTTGACGATCGGCGCTACACACGACGACGCCACCGACGGATCGCCACTCGGGTATCGAATCGACCCCCATGATGGGTTGACGAGCGTCAGTCCCGTCTCGGCCACTGGATCGGGCTACCGGCGCAGCCTCAAACCTGACCTTGCCGCGCCCGGCGGACGTGCCTGCTTTGCCAGTGGTGGATCTACAACCAGCCTCATCAATTTCCGTCCCGGCGGCGCCACCGGCCCTGGCGTCAAAGTGGCGGCGCCGCGTGCAGGCCAAGAGACGTACACCATCGGGACGAGCGTCTCGGCCGCGCTCGTGTCGAGGCAAGCAGCCCGCCTCTATGACGTCGTCGACGCCGTTACCGAAGGCGCACCGATCACTCGCCGACAGCGCGCCTCAGCGATCAAGGCCCTCCTGCTTCATGGCGTTGGAAGGTTCAACGATCTGAACGCCTCTCCCCTTCCGCTCGAACGGACTGTCGGCAATGGCATTCTCAGCCGGGACCTCTCCGCTGGTTGCTCCACGAACGAGGCAGTTCTGCTGTTCCTCGGCCAAATCGGGGCGGCCCAGGAGCAAGAGCTCGTGATTCCACTCCCGGATGGGCTGAGCGCCCGCGAAACCAAGCGGATCAGCACCACGCTGGCGTGGCTCTCGCCGGTGAATTGGCGGCACCGCCAGTACCGCTGCGCCGCGCTCTCGTTCGTTAGGCCGGAAGGCTCTGTCCCCGACCTCGGCTCTGCATCGGGCATCTCTACTGAAGCCTCGAAGGCAGGCGCTACGACCGCACAGCACCTGACGTGGGAGACGAAGAAAGCCTGGGCGGGTGGTCAAGGCTCGGCGATCACTATTCGCGTCAAATGTTACGAACAAGCCGGCGGATTGCACAGCAAGCTCGTCGACTACGCAGCGGTTGCCTCGCTCTGGGTCGCGCCGACGATTGGCGTCAACGTGTATTCACAGGTGCGCGACCAAGTCCGTACGCCGGTCATCATCCAGCCCACGCCGTAGCCGACCCAGCTCTCGACCAGACAGAGAACGCTCAAATGTGCTACGCCGGTGGGCTCGTGACCATCCGGGGTGACGAAGTCCGCGGTGTCGCGGCTGACACCCGCCATCTGGTGACGTTCCGTTCTCGAACGATCGCCTTCCGAGGTGGTCAGGACACCCTGCGTGCCGAGGATTCCGCTGAACGGGGCATGCGGGGCAACGGATTTCACCATCCCATGGTGGGGAACACCGGAGAAGTCATAGCTTTGCGCCGTGGCTCCCCCCGTCGGCTCCAGACCGTCAGGGGACGTCGACGCGCCGGCCGTCCGGCTGCGCGGGCTGTCCAAGACGTTCCTCGGCAGACCTCCCGTGATCGCCGTCGACGCCGTCGA
>JBOFLH010000219.1:0-1728 GCA_051657765.1 Nocardioides sp.
CAGGTCGACGGCTACACCGGTGCCGAGGAGCGGTTCGTCGCGGGGGTGCGCGACTTCATGGAACGGCTCTATCTGACCGGCAAGCTGGTGCTCCGCACGATGCTGTTCCCGTACTCGCCAGCGACCCAGCAGTACCTGGTCGACGGGTATGTGCGGGGCAACTGTCCGCTCTGTCTAGCCAGCGGATGTGCCGGACTGTGTGAGAGCTGCGGCAATCCGATCGCGCCCGGCGATCTGATCGATCCGGTGTCCACGATGAACCCCCAGGACCCGGTGGAACTGCGTGAGGCCAAGGTCTTCGTGTTGCCGATGGAGCCCTACCGGGAGCGACTCCGGGAGCACTTCGCGGCCGGAAGCACGTCGTTGCGGCCGCACATGGTCCAGGCGATCGAGGAAATGTTGTCCCGCCCGTTGCCGGACTATCCGGTCACCTACCCGATCTCGTGGGGTATCCCGGCGCCGTTCACCGAAGTACCCGGGCAGGCCATCAACCCGAATGCCGAGCCGGCGGCGTGGAGCATCTACTGCGCCGCCTTGTCGGCGGAGCGCCGCGGGATTCCGCTGGCCGCCGACGACCAGCTGTGGCTGGCCGGCGCCGGGACGAAGGTGGTCTACTTCCTGGGCTTCGACAACACCTACCCGTTCGCCATCGCCGCCGTCGCGATGCTGATGGCGACCGACGGTCGGTACGTGCTGCCTGAGGATTTCGTCACCAACGAGTTCTACGAGCTCAACAACGCCAAGTTTTCCACCAGCCGGGGTCACGTGGTCTGGGGCCGGGACTTGGTTGCCGAGGTGCCGCGCGACTTGGTGCGGTTCTTCCTGGCCGCAACCAGTCCGGAGAACCAACGCACGGACTTCAGCCGGGATGCGCTGACGCGGGTGACCTCGTCGCGGCTGGTCGAGCCGTGGAACCGGGTCGCCGAACAGGCCAATCGGTTCGTCGGCCGGGGATCGTTGCCGGTCTCCGAGCGTTCGCGGGACGCGGCTGCCCGCATAGTGCACCGGTTCGCGGCGTGTTATGAGCTGGACTGTTTCAGCCTGACCCGGGCTGCGGAAGCGTTGAGCGAACAGTTGGCCCGGCTGGCGAGCTGGGTGGTGCGCCCGGGCGAGGAGGGCGACTTCTGTCATGAGGTCGAGGTGGTGCTGCGCTGCGCGGGACCCATCTTGATCGACCTGATCGCCGATGCGTCAGTCAGCACGCGCATCCCGGCGGACTCGGTAGCGACAACGATCACCCCGGTCGTCCTGCCGTTGTTGACCGAGTCGGTGCGTTGAGATGTCCGCAGCGCGCAAGCGAATGCCCACCCACCGGTTGCCGGGTCATCGGGTGGCCGCTCGGGTCCCGCCGAGGGTCCTGCCAACTGCCCCCCCAAGTGTTGTTGTGGTCGGTGCCGGTGTGACCGGACTGGTGACCGCTGTGCGGTGCGTGCTTGCCGGCTACCGGGTCACCGTGGTGGATCGCGGCTCGATTCCGCACCAAGCGTCGAGCTCCTTCGATCAGCACCGGGTCTTGCGGGCGCTGGATCCCACGAATCCGGAGCGCACCCGGTGGTCGGCCCGGGCCCACCATCAATGGCTGGGTCTGGAAGCCCTGCTGTGTGGCTCAAACTTGACGGACCGCCCTGGGGGGCGCCCGTGGGGCGGCTTGTACCGGCGCGTCGGCGTGGTCACCGGGTGGCCGCGGCAGCAGCTCGCGGAGGTGGCCACCGCCACGCTCGACGCGGG
>JBOFLH010000220.1:0-7924 GCA_051657765.1 Nocardioides sp.
AAGCGCCGGTCGAGCGGCGTGGTCCGTCTGGGCTGCCTCGACATGCGACGAACCGGCCGCGACAGTCGGCGGGGGCTGTCCCCTTCGCTGGCCACCGTAGGCAACGCTACCGGTGGTCATCGTTGCGATCATGAGCAAACACGCGCACCGGGCGACCCGTCGAGTGGCCAATCGATACATGGATCTCCTCGCTCCGAGTTGCGATGCGCTCAAACCTAGTACGCCGACCGGCGAGCACGCGACCTCAGGCTTACCGCGAGAACGTCCGGCAGGCACCTCGGCTTTCGGCCGTCGGCAACTGGGCGGTCGGCGAGCCTCGGAACGACGATGAGGCGCCGGGCACGGGTCTGGTCACAGGGATCGGCCGATCACTCTCTCGGGGTGAGGATCCATCCCGGCGCCGTGGGTGGCGGTGGGACTTGGGTAGCAGAAGGGCGGGTGGCCGCTGCCGGCTTTCAGGTCGCGGTCGGCCCAGACGTGAGGTCTTTGCCTGTGTGAGTGAGTCGGTCCACCACTCGGTACCTTGATTCGGTCAAGTGTTCGACGAGAGCCCGGACCCTTGGCAACGGCGATGTCAGGGGCCTCGAGAGTGTCTACTGATAGGCCGATTTGAGATGCAGGCGAAATTGACGGCTCGGCGATACGTGGCGCTCTGGCTGATCGTGCCCGCGATAATGGTGACCGCAGGGTGCGCCTCGGATTCCGGCGAATCAGGTCGTGCCGCGTCGTGCGCCCGGCGAGTGGAGTTCGAGCAACGGATGTACACCGACCTGGCCAACGTGGAATTCTCTGCCGGTGAGAAACTCGGCACGGAAGTCTGCTGCATTGTGCGGACACGGGCGGCACTGCCGACCCGGCCGAAGAGCTGGCACCGTCTACGGCATCGATGGACTCGACCCGTCGGTGGCGGTGGCTTTCGGCTCCTCTCCGACGGCGGCCGACTTCTTCGCTCTTGACGGCAAGGAACTGCCGGACACCGTGCAGGAGTATGTCGACAGTCAGCGCTAGCTGAGCACTGCCGTCCTGACTACTCGCCCGCGAACACGACGGCGGCTGCGGTAGCCGCGAGGCCGGCAATGCCCCGGAATCCCAGAAGAGGGGCAGCGCAGCGCACCGCGCAGGCGACGGCGCCGGTGACCACCAGATGTCGCTGCTTGATCCTTGTTATCCCGGATGCCGATCCGCGCTGGTCGTCGGTGCTCCACGGGCCGGCGGGCGGGTAGCCGATCCTCTGGAGACCGGGCCGAGGTCGGCGAAGGGGATGGGACAACAATCCGAACTCACGCAGGAGGTGAGTTCGTCGCAGCCTGCTTCTATTGCTGCGATCAGGGTGGCTCGGATGGCCTGTAAGTCTTCGATTCGTCTGTCTACTTCGGCGAGTTTTGCGCGCGCTTGGCGCTGGAGTCCGGACGCCGGCTGTTGGTGGTGGCGGTGTTGGCCGATCCGCAGCAGATCGGCCACTTCGTCGAGGGTGAATCCAAGCCGCTGTGCCGCCTTGATGACCCTCAGCGTAGTCACCGATTCCGCCGAATAGAGCCGGTGCCCGCCGGGGCTGCGAGCCGGCCGCGCAAGGAGCCTTCGGCGTTCGTAGTACCGCAGGGTTTCTCGATTCACGCCAGCCGCTTCGGCAACCTGCCCGGCGCGCAGCTGCTCCTGCCCGGCCCGTGGCTGGTCAAGCTGTGGATCTACCACCATCACGATGCGCCTCGGCTTGCCAGGCCGGTGCTCGCCTGGTCGAGCAGGGCCGCCAACACGTGCTGATACCGAGCTGGCACCGCGACGTCGAGGTGCACCCCCTCCCAGGTCTCATCGGCTTGGCTGGCCGACGGCCGATAGGGGGTGAGGATGAAGCCGAAGAACGAGCAACATGCGGTCTCGCGATCGACCAGATCGGCGGCCCGCGCAACCAGACCGGCCCGGCCGACCAGCGAAATCCGAGCGCTGGTGTTGTCGATCCGGCGCACCTGCGTGACCGAGCGAAAGAGGTCGGCAAACTCGGCCAGCCTGCTTGGTCGCTCCACGGTGGGCAACGTGCACTCGGAAACCTGGGTCCAGTTGTTCGACGTGGTCACCAGGACAGGCTAAACCGGTAGTGGGGTACCAGATGCAAGTCAGCGAGGCGCATCCGGTCGAGGGAGGGCGGTAGTGCAGCGCGTCTAGGGCGGCGCTATGACGCACTGCTGAAGCGGCTTGCCCGTGTGGTTACTCCTCGCTGAGGATGTAGTCGGCGCCCGACGACATGAGCCGCCACTTCCCAGGAGGGCAGCCCAGCGCGACGATCGCGCCGCTACCACGCGCGCCCGTTTCCGATAGCATCCGGTATGTGTAGATCCAACGTATCGAAGACATCCGGGGGTCGCGATGCCAGTGAATGGTGCGGTGCCGTGGCCATGCGCCGAGCACACGGGTGCTAAACACGACATCTATCGGCGGTATCTTAGGCGCTGGTTCCCGATTCTGCTTGCCGGCTCGAACGCGTTCCCGTCCGTTACTTACGCTGAGGGATTCGCCGGCCCCGGAGTTTACACCGCCGGGGAGTCTGGCTCGCCTGTCATTGCCATGCAGGCGCTCATGGACGAGGTGCGTCCGGACAAAGGCGTGGCACGTTTCGTTTTTGTTGATGACGACCCACGATGTGTGGAGATGTTGCCAGTGGAGCTGCGCAAGGCGTTTCCGCAACGCCCACGCGACAGCGAAACCATGCCTGTAGAGATCATTAAAGGCACATGCGCCGAAGAGCTCGAGTCAGCACTTGATCGCATCGGTGCGTGGGGGCAACCAGTATTCGCGAACTTGGATTCATGGGGAAACGCCCCGGTTCCGTTCAGATTGCTTCAACGCATCGCGTCAAATGTCTCAAGCGAGGTCATCGTGACTCTCCTTCCACAACACTTCATCCGGTTCGTGAGCGACCTCGGCCCAGCGGCCGACGACGTCTTCGGCGGCGATGCGAAGTGGCGGACGGTCACTGACCTCGAGCCAGCGGCGAAGAGCCGCCATATCCTGACCCGTTATCGGGCTGCTCTGCACGCAGCGGGGTTCGAGTTTCTATTGGACTTCGAGCTGGTGCCGCGCAACGGGCAGTCCCTATACCTTCTGTTCGCAACCGGCCATCGCCGGGGACTGGAGAAGATGAAGGACAGCCTGTGGGAGGTGGACTCCACTGAGGGGGTCGGGTTCCGCGATCCACGAGATGAGCAGGAAGAAGCGCTGTTCGTCCTTGACGAGCCGCAACTCGGACCGTTGACGCGGCTACTCGAGCGCAAGCTAATGGCCTCCGACAGGATGCAGGTGCACGAGCTCAGGGAGGCCGCGCTCTTCGAGACCGTCTACCGACCCGAGCACGTGATCGCCGCCTTGAAGCCTCTCGTCGAGGCCGGTCGGGTCAAGGTCAATCCACCCGGACGGTTGCGACGGGCGTCCTTCGTCGAGCTCTCGTCGCCACCCGCGGCGCCGTAGGCAGAGAGGTGTCGCTGCCTACTACACGTACGCCGGCCTCGGCAGGTACCAGGACAAGCAACCTGGCTCGGCGGAGTTACTGCTGGACACCTCCGTCACCATTGCGAGCCGCCGTTCGGTTCACTACTCCTACATCGCGCGTAGGTGACGTGCTGTCTCGGGCATCTCCGACCAGATCCGACCGTCGAGTTCCCGGCCACCGCTCTTGGCACGGATGCCACCCCATTGTTTGAAGAAGAACGGGGTCCGTGCTGCCACGCACTGGTCTCGAATGTCGCTGATCCACTCGGGCTCGACTGGACGCGCTGCATGGCCGCTCTCACCACCCGCTATCACCCAGTCGATGCCGTCGAGCGGCAAATTGGGAAGCTGGCCGAGTAGGGGTTCGCATGAGAGGAAGCGGACCGCCGCCGGCACCTTGGCCAGATCCGCGATGCGGTCATACTGATCGGCGGACTCGACGCTTACGCCCATCCAGACGTTGCTTGGCCACTGGAGTTTGTTCGCGATTCGGGTCAACCTGCGCGCTCTCTTCGTCAGGACTTGGTAGGTGTGGTGGGGCGTGGCCCGCATGACGTCGAACACCTGCTGGATGAAGTCCAACGGCACGCGGGCGTGAAAGAGGTCGCTCATGGAGTCCACAAATACGACCCGCGGACGCTTCCATGAGTACGGGATCTGGAGGGCATCTGGATGGACAGTCACATCGAATCCAGGACCGCTCGTCCTCGGGTCCCCATCGTTGCGGTACTTGGGGTTGCCCATGGCCTTCAACCGCCTCGCCAGCGTCAGCGCATAGCAGTTGTCGCAGCCAGCCGAGACACGGTCACATCCCGTCGTCGGATTCCACGTTGCTTCAGTCCACTCAATGGCGCTCTTGTCCGACATGGGCGCACTCTACCCTGTTCGATCAGGTGTTCGATAAACTCAAGAGTGCCCACCGGCTACGTATCGGGCAAGGCAAGCTGCGCATCTTGGATGCGCATCCCATCGACCGCTCACCTACGGCAAACCCGGGAGATGTGAAACCCGTCGGTCGGGGCGTCTCGGAACTACTACTGACCTACGGCCCGGGTTACCGGGTCTACTACCTCCAAGACGGCGACCGCTTGATCCTGCTGCCGCGCCGAGGCGACAAGTCCACCCAACCCACGGACATCGAGAAGGACGAGAACCATGACGAAGAGTGAGAAGCACCAGCCGTTCGACCCGGCCGATCACCTTGACGGCCTCGAGGTGTCGCCACCTACCTCGAGATCGCTCTCGAAGCCTCCACAGAGGACCCCACCGCGGTCCCCCGCGCCCTTGGCGTTATCGCCCGCTCGCAGAACATGAGCGAACTCGCCCGCCGGGTGGGCATGAGCCGCGACGGCCTCTACAAGGCTCTTCGACCTCAGCATGGATAGGAACCCACGCCACGCAGGGCGGCGGTCCGACGCGAAGGGCTAGCCGGGGAGACCGGGTCAAACAAATCATGACCGGCCGGCTCGGCTCGATCAGGGCTACGGCAGCTCATGCTGCGCTCGAACGCCGAGTGCGGCCCGGGCCGTGGCGACCTTCAAGTACAGCCGCATGCTCGCGGTCACCGGAACGAAGTCATGCCGCCGATAGAAGGCGTGCGCTTCATCATCGATCGCATCGACGACGATCAGTCGGCCACCACCGACTCCGGCGGCGTCCACGATCCGCTCCAAGGCATCAACGAGCAGCTCGCTACCCAGCCCCCGTCGGTGTAGACGCTGGTCAAGGGCCAACCTCGCCAGCAGATACCCCGGGACCACGGAGTAGCCAGCGGCCAGCGAACGCGATACCTCAGACCGCACCACCTGGGTAGGCGCGACCGAGAAATACGCCAACACCTCGCCGCTACCCGCCTGGGCCCACACATAGGTACGAGCGGTACCCGCGGCCTGCGCCCGGTGAGCCTGACCCTGCAACCACTCGTCCAACGGCTGCTTGCCACAACGAAAGGCCCCGACATCGTGAGCCGGGCCTAAGGCGACCGAGACGTAGTCGCTCACCCGCGAGCGAACCGCCTCGACCCTCGCGCCGCCGCCTCGAGATTCGGCGCCTCATCGGCGGTATCCAGGGACTTCACCAGCTGGTCGAACTGCTCAGAAGTCATTAGCGTTGCATCAGCCCGGGCCAGCACAGCATCCGCCTCACGCCGAGCCGCCCCGAGTACGAACGCCGACATGGACTGCCCGAGCACGCTCGCCGCCTGGGCAATCCGCTCCTCGCTGTCCTGATCTGCACGCATCTCGATCCGCCGGGTCTTGGTAGCCATCGAGCACCTCCCTCTCCTACTCACTCCAATGTACGGTGTTTGTACGGCGTCGACAAGCGGAGCTCGGCTATGTTTCGGAGGGACCCGTCCGGACGCCGAGGGCGACTCTCGGCCGTGGTAGTGCGGCTCGGCGCGGCTGGTTCGTGTCGGATACGGTCAGAAGCTCGCGGTCGCGAGACACCGCGATCGTTGGCGCAGGTCAACAGGGGCGTGGGTCGTGGACGGGTTTCGTTCTGAAAATCGGAAGGTCGACGGTTCGGCAGAAGGTGTCAAGCAGGTTGAGCAACTTGACTGCGCGGCTGCCGATAGGTTGCCGTTAGCCTTCATCCGTGCGCGTTCAGCCGTTGGCCAGCGATCTTGGAGCTTTCGAGACGGTAGTCGCGTGGGCCAATATCGTCGGCGCTGTCCTGGCTGCTGCGGCGATCGTTCTCGCGTTGGGCACGGGGACCGCGCTCTATCAGAGCAGAAGATTGACCGCGCTACGGCGACGCAGCCTCGGCCGAGCACTTGCGCGGAGCGGGCACCGAGTGAGCCGCGGAAGGTTCAACTCCATCACGGTCGCCCTGTTGCGGCGGCGCCTCAGCCGAACTGACAGCAAGGTTGTCGAAGAGATCAATTGGCTTGGCGGGTTGCTCGACTTCCGTGGAGTCGAGAGCGAGCACGGGATCGACGATGTGGTCCGACTCCCGGTGGCATTCGCTAACTTGCCAAGTGCCAGCCACCTGGCGCTTCTCGATCAGCTCTCGGCCGCCTACCTCACCTATGCGGGTCTCCTTCGTCGCAAGTGGATCCTGCGGTCGGCAGCTGGCCCACTGGTCCAAGACGAATACCGCCTCGCCCTTGGCGCCGCAGACGTTCTCGCGGCATGTGCGCGGCAGGTCCAGGCGCCGGAGGCACAAGACGCATCAGGTCTCCGCACCGTGGGTTGGGTGACCTGCTACGCCAAGGTTCAGGCTGATCGGGTCCGACTCGTAACGTGGCCGGATGTTTCACTCGGCCGCGCGCCATTGCACTTCTCGGCGGTGGCGGTGTCCTATGCCCCGCAGCGCATCGTCACTCCTGACAGCCCGGGATCTCGAAACGTCCCAGATGGAATCCAGCTACGTGTCGTCCCAAGGACTGAAGGCGACATCGAGCGCGAGCTTGTCGCAGCGCAGCAGGGGAGAGCGCACAGAGAATTCGACGGAATCATGAGTCGACTCCATGGCCCGGGATTCCGGGTCGAGGTCGACCCCTACAGTGGGCGCCAGCGCCTGCACTTGTGTATCTCGGAGACGTCATTCTTCGCCTTCAGGGCAACCCAGTGGCATGAGTACGACTTCGACCAGCGCGGCCCTTTCGCGTATTCTTCGCGTCTCTTGTCGGTCAACGTCATCCTCATAGACGACATGGACCGAGCCATTCTCGTCCAGCGAAACAAGTCGATCTCTCACGGTGGCACCTTCGCCGGAGCCGCGAGTGGCGCGTGCGAAGTCGTCGCTCGGGAGGGCATTCCTGCTGACGTCGATGCCTATGGCGTCCCTGACCCGATGAAGACTGTTCTCCGAGAGACCCTGGAGGAGCTCGGTATCGACATTTCTGGCCGTGAGTACAACTTGGGTGCGGTCGGAATAATCCAGGTCGAAACCAGCCGCGACATGGGCACCTATGTTCTTGTCGCTACAGCTCGCTACCCGCATCCAGCAAACGAATTCCGCATAGTCCCCGGTACAACCGACGACATCGAGGGCACCTGGGAACTCGGCGGCCAGTCGATGGTCATCGATCTACCGGCGGTGCTGTCCACAGCCGAAACTCTCGACACGTTCGTCGATTGGCTACGGAGCGACAGCGAAATGGTGGCCCATGGTGTCGGATCAATCCTCATGCTCCTCGCGATGCGTCTGGAGAAGGATGCCGCGATGCGAGCCGGACGCCACGCCGCAACTAGTACCGACCTCAAGAACGCCCTCGGCCGCCCCGCCCCAGCCGAGGCTCAGGATCGACCCGCGCAGGTCACCGTTCAACCGCTATGGCGATCCGCCCGGATCGACCCCCACGCCGACTGAATTCTTCACATCGCCGGCTCCTGACTTGCGCCTAGCGGCTCGCGATAGGGGCACGCGCTGTCGGCCCGGGATGGATGGCGCGGCCTGCTGCGAATCTGGCGTTTGCAGATTCCGGTCATGTTGTCCGACT
>JBOFLH010000221.1:0-8883 GCA_051657765.1 Nocardioides sp.
CACCTCGCGGTAACCGATCGCCCGGCTGGCCGTGCGCCCGTCAGCCAGCCCCAGCTCAAGCAGACCCTGCACTTCCTCGACAAAACCGGCGTCGAACATCTGGCCGATCCGAACCGCGATCCGCTCGTCCAGCGTGGCCCGGTCGATCCGTACCCCAAGCTGAATGGTGCGCCGATCGACATAGTCGAACGCGGGCAGCGACGCGGCGAACGGACGACCCGTGAGCTCGATGACTTCCAAGGCCCGCACGATCCGTCGCGAGTTGTCCGGCAGGATCTTCGCGCCGGCCACCGGGTCACGGGCGCTCAGGCGCTGATGCAGCGCCGCCGATCCCAGCGAGGCCAGCTCGGTTTCCAAACGGGACCGGATCGCCTGGTCGGCTCCCGGGAATTCGAATCGGTCTACCACTGCCCGGGTGTACAACGCCGAGCCGCCCACCAGGATGGGAGTTCGTCCCGCCGCCCGGATGTCCTCGATCACGGCCCGGGCAAGGCCTTGGAAGTCAGCCACCGTCGCCGTCTCAGTCACGGCAAGCTGGTCGAGGATGTGGTGCGGAATTCCGCGGCGGTGGGCGACTGGCACTTTGGCCGTGCCGATGTCCATTCCGCGATAGATCGCCATGGCATCGGTATTGACAATCTCGCCACGCACCCGTTCGGCCAGGTCGAGGGACAGGTCGGTCTTGCCGGCCGCGGTCGGTCCGACAATGGCGACGATGACGGGTCTGGACACGCAGGTTAGTCTTCCAGCCAAGAATGTCCATTGGCCCGCCATCCGGTGGGATCCCCCAACCAAAGGAACTGATATGGGTTTACTCGATGACGCAAAGGGCAAGCTGACCGACGCCATTGACCAGCACGGAGACAAGATCTCCGATGCCGTGGACAAGGCGGCCGACGTGGTCGACGACAAGACCGGCGGCAAACTTGGCGACAAGCTCGACCTGGGTGCGGATAAGGCAAAGGATGCCCTGGACTCCCTGGACGGTCGCAACGACGACCTCGGCTAGTCCGATGCGTCTCGCGGGCAGGTCCGGTGACCCAAAGCCGGACCTGCCTGCCCGCATCCGCGAGTTGGAAGCCGACCTCGAGCGAGAACGTCGAGGCAAGAGAAGGCTGCGCCGACGGCTGGACTCACTCGGTCTGGCACCGGCACGTGACGCCGACCAGCCAGCCACGGAGTTCGTCAATACCTCGCGGCACTATGCCAGAGAGTTCGCCCGACGGGCCGGCGCCCAGGGCACCAGCAAGGAATTCCGGGTGCTGGATGCGGGCGCCGGAAGCGCGCCGTACGCAGAGTTCTTCGCTCACCTCAGCCTTGAAATGGCCGACGTGTGCCTCACCCCGAACAAGAACTACGACCACATCGATCTGAAGTGCGACGTGACCGACGTTCCGGTCGAGAACGACCGCTACGACCTGGTCTGGTGTTCGCAGGTGCTCGAACACGTCAGGGAGCCGGTGCGCGCGATCCGAGAGTTCCATCGGGTCCTCAGAGCTGGTGGCGAGGCCTGGCTCACCGCTCCGTTCGTGCACGCGGAGCACGAAACACCGTGGGACTTCTACCGATTCAGCCGGTACGCATGGGAGTTCCTGGCCGAGGAAGCCGGTTTCGAGGTGGTCGAGATCGCTCCGCTGGAGGGTTACTACGGCACGCTGTCGTACATGTTTGCGACCGCCGCCCAGCACTTGCCCCGTGAACTGGCGAGCCAGCGAAAGCTGATGCACACCCTGGCGGTCGACTTCGCCCACCGCGACCTCACCGACAAACGTGCCGACATCGGCATACCGAAGACCTACCAAGTGATTCTCCGCAAGCCGTCCGCATGAGTCCTTCGCGAGGGGGCTGACTCGATGAATCGGTTCGTGGTCGTGCCGGCGGCATACGTCTACCTGGTTCGCCCCGGTGTCGCCGGTCAGGAGGTGTTGTTGCAGCTGCGCCAGCACACCGGATACATGGACGGTCACTGGGCCGCGGCGGCCGCGGGCCACGTGGAGCGTGGCGAAACGGCCTACGACGCGGCCGGACGCGAGGCAGCTGAGGAGTTGGGCGTGCGCGGTGTCGAGCTCGAGTTCATTACCTCGATGCACCGAACCGGGCGGGCCGCCCCGATAGACGAGCGCATCGACTTCTTCTTCTCCGCTCGCACCTGGGCCGGCGTGCCGCGGATCATGGAACCCGGTAAGTGCGCCGAGCTACGTTGGTGCACGCTAGCTGCTCTTCCCGAGCCGGTCGTGCCGCACGAGTTGGTTGTCCTGCGCAGCCTCGGCACCGGGCTCGCGGCCTACACCCACTTCGGCTTCTGAGGCGGCCAAGCTAGCGCCACGATGCGGGGTCACCTGCTGACACCTCTCTGCGGCATTGACCGACCCGCGTTCTCCACAACGCCAGAGTCGGCACTGGCACGCAGTGCTACCCACTCTGGTCAAGTACCGATCCATGGACGATTCTCATCTCACCGAACTACTCGCTACCCAGGCCGGGGTGGTGGCCAGGCGGCAGATCCTGGGAACGGAAGCTCGGACCGGACCGAGAGCTCACGACGTCCGGCACATGCTGCGCCGACGAGAGCTGGTGGTTGTGCATCCCGGTGTCCACGTGAACCACACCGGCCCGGTGACCTGGATTCAGCGAGCCTGTGCCGCGGTACTCACGGCCTGGCCGGCGGCCCTCAGCCACGAGTCGGCGCTACGCGCGGCCGAAGGCTCCGGGGCCCGCGGGCGCGATCGAGACGTGATTCACGTCGCGACGGATCGCAAGCCGACCCTTGAGGCGCCGACGAGGGTCCGTATTCATCGCACAACCGACTTCGAAAGCCGGGCGCTGCTGCACCGCAATCCACCCCGCATTCGCACCGAACACACCGTTCTTGATCTGGCCAGCACGCAGTCAGGCACCTACGCGGCGATTCAAGTGTTCGCCAACGCCGTCCAGGCCCGGCTGACCACCGCGGATCGAGCGGGCCGGACAACTGAAACACTGTCCCACCTGCGTCCGCAGATCGCACACGCCGCGCACCGGTGCTACTGGCTGGCACCACAGCGCGGCGATGGACAACGGCTAGCCGACCGGCGCGCCCATACCGGGCATGCCCAGGGCGACTGCGGTCGACGGCGAAGCCGGATCGGTTCGACCGGCCTCCCAGGCATCGCCGGCGCGGGTGTGGCGAACCTCGAGAACCGGGCCATCGGCCACCAGGTGATGCGGCGCCGCATAGCTGACCTGCACGGTGACCACATCGCCCGGGCGAATCGCGCGGGCCGTCGATACCGGCCGGCCTGTGTCCGCAACCAGCCGATCCTCAGTGCGCCCGTCCTCAGTGGGCCCGTCCTCAGTGCGCCCGTCCTCAGTGCGCCAGGGCGGGGAGAAGTGAACCAACCGGTTGTCGGGTGCCCGACCGGTCAACCGATGGGTGGCAGAGTCCTTGCGCCCTTCGCCGTCGGCCACCATGAGCTCGACCTGCCGGCCCACCAGCGTCTTGTTCTCGGCCCAAGCGATGTCGTTCACCAACGAGACCAAGCGCTCGTATCGCTCCTGGACAACAGCCTTGGGCACCTGCCCGGCGAGGTCGGCGGCCGGCGTACCGGGCCGCTTGGAGTACTGGAACGTGAAGGCGCCGGCGAATCGGGCCGACCGCACCACATCGAGCGTTGCCTGGAAGTCCGCCTCGGTCTCCCCGGGGAAACCAACGATGATGTCAGTGGTGATGGCGGCCTGCGGCATCGCCGATCGCACCCGGTCGATGATCGTGAGGTAGCGGGACTGTCGATAGGACCGTCGCATTGCGCGTAGAACCCGATCGGATCCGGACTGCAACGGCATGTGCAGCGACGGCATCACGTTAGCGGTCTCGGCCATCGCCTCGATCACGTCGTCGGTGAACTCGGCCGGGTGCGGTGAAGTGAACCGCACTCGCTCCAGCCCCGCGATGTCACCACACGCACGGAGCAGCTTGGAGAATGCCCGCCGATCACCGAACTCCACACCGTATGCGTTGACATTCTGGCCCAACAGGGTGACCTCGCTGACCCCGTCAGCAACCAGGGCTTCGATCTCGGCCAGGATGTCGCCCGGACGTCGGTCCTTCTCCGAGCCACGCAACGACGGCACGATGCAGAACGTGCAAGTGTTGTTGCAGCCCACCGAGATCGACACCCAGGCGGCGTATGCCGACTCCCGCCGGGTGGGCAGCGTGGAGGGAAAGACCTCCAGCGACTCCAGGATCTCCACCTGGGCTTCATCCAGCGCCCGAGCTCGCTCCAACAACACCGGGAGTGAGCCGATGTTGTGGGTGCCGAACACGACGTCGACCCAGGGAGCCTTCTTGGGGATAGTGTGGCGGTCCTTCTGGGCCAGGCAACCGCCCACCGCGATCTGCATGCCCGGGTGTGCGGCCTTGACCGGCGCCAGGTGGCCCAGATTGCCGTACAGCCGATTGTCGGCGTTCTCCCGGACCGCGCAGGTATTGAACACGACCACGTCGGCTTGGCGGTCCGCCGCGGCTCGCACATATCCGGCGTCTTCCAGCAGACCGGTGAGCCGCTCGGAATCGTGCACGTTCATCTGACACCCGTAGGTCCGCACTTCATAGGTGCGGGCGGCGGGGCGTGGGCGAGCGTTCATAACGCCGCCAAGCGTACGGCGAAGCGGGGCGGGACTCTCAATCCACCCCGCGGCGCATGGACTTACCGGCTTGACCCGAGTCCGAATCATGAGGCAGCGGCCGACACCGCTTTCGCTAGGTCGCAACCGCGAGCGGCCGAAGCAGCAGCGCCCTCCCGATCACCAGCCCGGAACACGCCGCCGCCCCGATTGCCACGGCCGCCTGGGCCATCCCTTCGGCATTGAGCGTCGGCGGTGCCGTCGGCCCGACAAGGCCGTAACACAGGGCGATCGCCAGCCCTCCCCACAAGCAGGCATGCACGCCGGCCAGCACATCGCGCCGATAGGTGAAGCGAAACCGAACCGGCTTTCCATCGAACTTCCCGGGCGGACGGTTGCGCACCAAGAATGCCTTGTAAGTCTCGATCGAGGCAACGGCGAAGCCCCCCGCGGACAGCGACAGCAAGACCCAGTCGGCGGTCAGAAACGACAGCGGCACCGCCCAGCCCGTCGCGACTGCCGGGCTGCGGAGGAACTTCCAGCCACTGAAGCCCTCGATGGGCGCGTCCTTCCAGGCACCACCAACCGCGGTCAGCCATCCACTGGTCCCGGCAAGCACGATCAGGAACCCTTGCGGCTGGGCCGGCACCGAACTCTGGACCCAGTGTCCGGCAAAGCAGGTGGCCACGATGAGGACGCTGAGGCCGGCGCCAAGCCCATAACGGATAGCCGGGTCGTCAACGGGACGCCCGAAGACGCCGAATCTCATCGGGATCGTGAACGCGTCGGCCTGGTGCCTACGGACGAACAACTTCCAGAACTCGGTGAGTAGGCGCTCGATGACGTAGATCGCACCCAGCAACACGATCAGCGACTCGGTGCGATCAATACCTAGGCCGCGAGCAGACCCGGCCCCGGCCACCGCGCCGATCAGCGCCGCCACGATCACGCTGCGCAAGAACCGGTGCCATCGGAAGCCCTCGAACGGCGCATCCTTGTAGGCACCCCAAGTGGCGACGTGGATGCCGACCACCACCCCCAAACCTGCACCGAGGAACGTGTCCGGCGACCAATTCATGACGAGACTGCCTATCTCCGAGCCGACACGGCGCGAGCTGATGCAGGCGCATCGGGGTGAGTGTGGGCGAGCATACGATACCCAGCCCCATTAGACCTAGGCACACGGCAAGGACAGCGACACCTATCGGGTTCCTGGTGGGAATCTCACCGAAAACAAGCACCCCGAAAGCCAGCGCGACCAATACGTCGACCACGTTGAGGATGGGCATCGAGACGGCCAACGGCGCAAGGTGGTAAGCCCGCTGGTTGATGGCCACGCCGGCGATCCCGGTGGCGACCTGGGCGACCAGGTGCCAGGTGGTGAGCACCCCGAGGATGCCGTCGGCGCCGAAGTCGTTGCTGAGCAGCTTGAGCAGCCCAGCTGTCAAGCCGAAACACACACCGCTGGCAGCACCGAGCAGGAACGACGCCCGGCGCGGCTGAGTCTGCCGGTTGGCCAGAACGACCAGGGCACCCACCCAGAGCACGCCGATCACCCAGACGATGAGAGCCGCAGACTCTTCGGAGTCCGCCGCCACGGTGGGATCGGCGACCACCACAAAGCAAGCCAGAGCGGCGGTGGTCAGCAACACGCCAATGAGCTCGCGCCGTGACGGCACGGTCCGATCGAGGGCTGCCCGGAACAACACGGCCAACACGACGCCGCTGACCATGATCGGCTGCACCAGCGCGATGGCGCCGTTGTTCAGCGCAAGCGCGTGGAGGATCAGCGCGACGAACCCGATAGCGGCACCGAGGAGCCAGACCTTGCGGCTCAGCACAAACCTGAGCACCGCGCTCAGCCCGTGGCCGGGTGCCGCGCCGGCGACTCGATGTTGCAGGGAGGTCGACAGCGCAAAACCCAATGCGGACCCCAGCGCATAGACAACCGCTAAGGTGATCCGGGGATCCACTCTTGGCCTCCCTGCGGTTGTTCGGTGATTCGCCGCGCTGGTGCTGGGCGGAGCTTGTCGGTCAGGTGCCGGCGGCCGACGCAGGAGACGCCAGCTAGCTGTTTCGAAACCTATTCGTTCTGGCAATCTAATCGAGACAGGAGCTCAACTAGGTCAGGAAACGTGCGGCAACGCCGCAATTGTCGATCCATCTCGATGTCAAGATTCTTGACGGATGGCTAGCATGGACTCCGTGCGTGACGAAGTCGACGACCTGGTCGAAGCCTGGGCGCGAGAACGCCCGGACCTTCGGCTGGGCCCGATCGAGGTATTCAGCCGGATCAGTCGATTGGGGCGACATATCGATCGGGTGCGTCGCGACGCATTCGCCGCCCACCAGATCGAGGCGTGGGAGTTCGATGTGCTCGCGGCGCTACGCCGCGCCGGGACACCGTATGAGCTGTCACCCGGGCGGCTGTTGCGGGAAACCCTGGTGACCAGCGGCACGATGACCAACCGGGTGGATCGCCTGGTGTCCCGCAAACTGGTCAGCCGCCACCCAGACTCGGCCGACCGACGCGGGGTTCTCGTTCGCCTCACCCCAGCGGGCAAAGAGCGACTGGACGACGCCTTCGAAGCTTTGCTCGCCGCCGAGCAGAGCCTACTGGCCGACCTATCCGGAGCCGACCAGGGAGAGCTCAGCGCCCTGCTTCGTCGCCTGCTCACCCCGTTCGCCCATAGCTCCACTCACCGACACGGCACCAAGGCCCGCCCGCCCGACCCCGGATCCAGCCGGCAGCTCACCGCCGGTTGAAAGAGTGTGCCCGACGTCGTTCTCACGGCAGGGTTTCCGAGACCACCAGCCACTCGTGCTCCCACTTGTCCCGCTCCTGGCCAAGGGCGTCGAGCCGAACACTCAACTCGGCGAGCCGCGAATAGTCATCGGCGTGCTGCGCTAGCTCGGCGTGCAATTCCTGCTCGTCGGTATGCAACCGAGCAAGGCGCTTCTCCACTCGTTCCAGGTTCTTGCGTGCTGCTCGCTCGGCGGCGCTTCCGGCACGCACCTTGTCAGCTGGGCTCGGCTCGCTCGTCGCTGGTTCGGTGGACCCGGCACCCGGCACCTGCTGACCCAGATTCGGCAGCCTGTGACCGGTCCGGGCCTGATCGGTTCGGGCCTGATCGGTCCGGACTGGCGCAGGGGTGCGTAGCGCCGCTGTCCGCACGTCCACGGCACGCCGCTCAAGATATTCGTCAACCCCACGCGGCAGCATCGAGACCAGACCATCACCCAGCAATGCCCACACCGTGTCGGTCACCCGTTCGAGGAAGTATCGATCGTGCGTCACCACGACCAGAGTTCCGGGCCAAGTGTCGAGAAAGTCCTCCATCACGTTCAGCGTTTCGATGTCGAGATCATTGGTCGGCTCGTCGAGCAACAATACGTTCGGTTCGGTGAGCAGGATCCGCAGCAGTTGAAAACGGCGCCGCTCACCGCCCGAAAGGTCACCTAGCCGGGCCGTCAGCCGGTCGCCCGTAAAGCCGAATCGCTCGAGCAAGGAGGACGCTGATATCTCGCCGCCCACCGTCGTGGCCACCCGGCGGATCGATTCGACCGTTGCCAACACGCGGGCTGTTGGATCGAGGTCGTCGAGCTGCTGGGTCAGATGTTGCAGCACCACGGTAGGTCCGTGCTTTACCCGCCCCGCTGACGGTGCCAATGTCCCAGCGAGCAGTTGCAGCAACGAGGTCTTGCCGGCACCGTTGACGCCGACGATGCCAACCCGATCACCGGCGCCCAACCGCCACGTGGCCCCCGCGAGTAACACCTTCTCACCTCGCGCTAGATCGACATCCTCGATATCGACGACGTCCTTTCCCAGCCGCCCGGTGGCGAATCGCTGCAACTCGAGCCGGTCCCGAGGTGGCGGTACGTCGGCAATCAGCGCGGTCGCCGCGTCGATCCGGAACTTCGGCTTCGCTGTGCGGGCGGGGGCGCCTCGACGCAACCAAGCCAGCTCTTTGCGCACCAGGTTCTGCCGGCGCACCTGAGTTGCGGCGTGTTGTCGCTCCCGCTCGGCCTTCGCCAGCACGAATGCCGCATACCCGCCCTCATAGACATCAACCGCGCCGTCGTGCACCTCCCAGGTCCATGCGCAAACCGCGTCGAGGAACCACCGATCGTGAGTGACCACCAGAAGTGCCGACGTCTGAGCGGCAAGGTGCTGCGCTAGCCACGCGACCACCTCGACGTCCAAGTGGTTGGTCGGCTCGTCGAGCACGATCAGATCGTGCTCGCCGAGCAGTAGCGCAGCTAGCGCACATCGGCGTC